>CALBZH010000346.1 GCA_937889795.1 uncultured Syntrophobacteraceae bacterium
GCATACGAGATATCCACTCGTGACTGGAGTTCAGACGTGTGCTCTACCGATCTTCCGGAGCCGCTCGTCCAGTCCAATGAGTATGGAGAGATACGAATGAAAGTGGTGGCCATCAACGGAAGTGCTCGAAAAGACGGTAACACGGCAATCTTGCTCGGGTACGTGCTGAAGGAGCTGGAGCAGGAAGGGATCTCAACGGAGCTGATCCAGCTTGCGGGGAGCAAGATCCACGGCTGTCTGGCCTGTGGGCAATGCTGGAAGAACAAAGACGGAAAGTGCGCGGTCGACAATGACGTGCTCAATCGTTGCCTCGGGAAGATGACGGAAGCCGACGGCATCCTTCTCGGCTCCCCCACCTACTTTACGGACGTGAGCACGGAAATGAAAGCGTTGATCGATCGCGCAGGCTTTGTTGCCCGCGGTAACGGTGACCTGTTCAGGCGCAAGGTTGGTGCCGCCGTGGTGGCGGTGCGTCGTGCGGGATCGATACACGTTTTTGATACGATCAACCATTTCTTTCTGATCAGCCAGATGATCGTTCCCGGCTCCATTTACTGGAACATGGGAATCGGGCTTGAGAAGGGGGACGTGGAAAAGGACGAGGAAGGGATCAAGACGATGCAGGTTTTGGGGCAGAACATGGCCTGGCTGCTCAAGAAGATCCGGGCGTAGGTGAGTGGGCTTCTCGGCGGGAATCGAAGAGAGACCGCTTCCTTTCCGGAAGGGGTCGAAACGACAATCCTGAACATTGGCGGGAGTGATGGACGTCATCGCGAAGCTCGGCATGGTCTTGGGCCTGTCATTCATATCAGGCATCAATCTGTATGCCACCGTTGCGGTGGTGGGCTTCTGCAGCAAGTATCACTTGATCGAGGGACTCCCTCCTGAATTCGGTGTCCTTGGGCATGACGCCGTCATCTTTGTCGCGGTCCTCCTCTATATCCTTGAATTTCTTGTTGATAAGATCCCGGGGATGGACACGCTGTGGGATCTCTTGCACACCCTCATCCGGCCCTTGGGCGGGGCAATGCTGGCGCTGATTCAAGTGGGTGAGGCGTCACCGGCTCTTGAGGTGATCGCCTTCATGGTGGGGGCGAGCATGGCTTCCGCGGCCCACGTGTCGAAAGCGGGAGTTCGTCTGATCATCAACACGAGCCCGGAGCCGTTCTCAAACATCCTGGTCAGTCTGGCCGAGGACGTGGGGGCCTTCGGACTTGCCTACATGAGCCTCGCTCATCCGCGCATCCGCCTGGTCATCACGGTGCTGCTGCTGGGACTCCTCGCTTTTCTCATGCCAATGATTCTCCGAACCGTGCGGATGCTGTTTTCGGCCATCTTTTACAAGGTCAAATGCTACCTCTGGAAAGAGACTGCCTGGACCATGGCACGCGCGGTTCCGTTTCAGCTGGATGCCTATTTTGAGCAGCAACGGGAGTCGGGAGAAAAGCTTTTATGGACCGGGCCGGCTTTTGCCGTGCGGCTGCCGGGAGCCCGCCGGTCGACAGCGCTGCAGGTGATGATCACCACCAAAGCCATCCTCGTCCTTCACCGCCACTGGTTTCGCAGGCAATCCCTGAGGCTCCCCCTCGAGGATCTCGAATCGCACAAAACCTATCCAGGAATGCTTCTCAATAAGTGGCTCTTGCGTACGGTGCGCGGAGACTGGATTTTCCAGATCTACCAACCCCTCGCCAAGACGCTTCCGCAGGACTTGAAAGGAGAAGTCGACACTCGTGACAGAGCTCTCTTCACGGCCGCTGAGGACGGGTTCACCCAAGCGCCGGGCGTCTGAGAGGTTTTGGGACGACATACGCTGTCCCGGGTTGTCACCGGCGCTCGATGAGATTGTCCGGTTGAGTGCCGTCCTGCCAAAGAAATGGGCGGTTCGAGCCTACAAGCGGGCTCGAGACCGTGCTTGGGTGCTCTTTGTGGGAGGAACGGGTACCGGGAAGTCGACGCTGTTCAACGTTTTGTGCGGCAGCGCCTTGAGTGACACAGGGGTGGAGCGTCCCAAGACCCAGGGGCCGATCGCTTTCGTCCATCGAGACTGTGCTCTTGGGGAGGGATTTCCGTTCCCCGAAGTCCAACTTCGCCAAGCGAGCCCCGAAGCAACCGATCGGCTTCCGTTACAGGGGAATCCCGGACAGTTGTTCTGTGTGCACCATACGGAAGACCGGCTTGTGAAGATCGTGCTGGTCGATACCCCTGACGTGGACAGCCTCGAAATCCGAAACCGTTTGATCGTGGAGGACCTTTACCTGCTGGCTGATTTGGTCGTGTTTGTCACCAGCGAGGAAAAGTATGCGGACGACATACCGTTTCAATTTCTGAAACGAATCCTGGCGGAAGACAAGCGGTGCACGGTGGTCGTGAACAAGTCCGGTGCGCTGCTTCAAAACGAGGATGTGCACGCATCGTTTGCTCAGCAAGGGGTGACGCTCCCCGCGCATCGCTTTTGGATCCTTCCCTTCGCTGTGGGGAAGCCCCAGGATTGTCTGCCGGGGGATCCATCATTCCGGGCGATGCTTGCCCAGCTCCTCGAGGATCTGGATCCGTCGGGTGTCCAGGATCTGCTGCGGCACGAGCTGTCGCGCGCCCATCGCGAGCTGGCGACGGAGACACTCCGTTTGGTGGAGCTCCTGGGAGTCGAGGAGGCTGCGGGCAAACAGTGGCTGGAGCATCTGGACGTCTTCTTCAGGTCCTCGTGTCGCACGCTTTTGGACCAGCAGGAACGGCACCTCACCGAGGAGCATCGCGAAGCCATCCAGAGGGAGATTCGGAAGCTTTACAGCCGTTACGACCTGCTTGGCGGTCCGAGACGCGCCCTGGCGCAGCTGGTTCGGGCTCCGCTTCGTGCCTTGGGCCTCGTGGGCGATTCGAAGAGCGAATCGCACCGGGAGTCGCTTCTGCGCATCCGAGAGAGAATCGACCTTGGTCCTATACAAGCCACGGTGGATGGCTTCAATCGGTTCGTGCTGGAGAAGCTTTCCCCCCGGACGGAGATGGCGCCGCTTTATCAAAGGCTTCGCGATCCGGCACTGGCCCTCACACAGGATGCCGTGAAGGAGATCGTCTGGGAAGAGCAGGAGCGGCTGGCGGGGTGGCTTGAAGCGACGTTCGACGAGCTTGCCCGCGGGATTCCCAAAAGCAAGGAATGGGGGATCTATTCCACGTCGATTTTGTGGGGGGGCCTGATTCTGGCCCTTGAGACCGCCATTGGTGGCGGCATCACGATCCTGGAGGCAGTCCTGGATTCCGCCATTGCGCCGTTCGTGACGCGGGGCGCGGTCGAGCTTTTTGTTTACCATGAGCTCCAGCGCATTGGCAAAGAGCTTGGCGAGCGCTACCGTGCGGGATTGCTTGCCGTGCTGCAGAAGCAACGGGACCGTTACGCGGATTGTCTGGAATCGCTCTTGACTCCGGAATCCGTTCTAACGCAATTGCGATCGATGGGCCGGGATGCACCCGCGCAGTGAGATGCT
The DNA here is from genome assembly GCA_937889795.1 of uncultured Syntrophobacteraceae bacterium. Taxonomy (GTDB): domain Bacteria; phylum Desulfobacterota; class Syntrophobacteria; order Syntrophobacterales; family Syntrophobacteraceae; genus CALBZH01. The sequence goes on from CALBZH010000346.1 coordinate 3,483, forward strand.
GCGGTGGTACGTGCCTTCCGAGCCGACATGCATTAGGTGACAATGAGCAGACACATCCAGGAGCTGCGAGCTGAGCTCAAGCAAATTCGACGCGTGCTGGAGGAAGGCACGCTTCTGGCGCATGATCCGGAGCTCAACCGCGCGCTCGCCCTAGGTGTTGATGAAATCATCGAGAAGGCTGAGAGTGAGGTGTCAGGAAACCTGCTGGTGGGGCTCGTTGGCGGGACCGGCGTGGGGAAATCCAGCCTGACGAATGCGTTAGCGGGGCACCCGGTTGCCTCGTCCAGCCACAGACGCCCGCATACGGAACGGGTCCTCCTGTATCGACACGTGTCAAGCGTGCTGCCATCGGTTATCGCGGACCGCGTCGATCTGCTTCACGAGATTACCCATGATGCGGAGGCTATCGCGCAAATTGTCCTGTGTGATCTCCCCGATTTCGACAGCATCGTCCCGTCGCATCGCCGCCATGTACTCGATTTCATGGGCAGCCTAGATGTCCTTGTCTGGGTGGTGACACCGGAAAAATACGCCGACGGCAGCTTATACGCATTGCTTCAGGAGGTACCCAAATCGCAGGGAAACTTCGTTTTCGTGCTGAACAAGGCCGACCTGCTCTTCGAATCCGTTCCGCCGAGCGAAGGCTACGATCGGTTGGCGCGGGTGAGCGGTGTGTTCGCGCAGCACCTGACAAGCCATGGAATCGACTCTCCGGTGATCTATTGCGTTTCTGCGGAGCAAATGCTGGAAGAGAAGACTGCTGCGCAGTGGAATCAGTTCCCCTTATTTCGAGACTTCCTGTTTCAGCGTCGGGAGGTTAAAGAGATTGCCGCCATCAAGTCCGCCAACCTGGATGTCGAGAAGCGTTCCCTGCTTCGACAGCTGGATGCTGAGATTCTGCGTATCAGGAGTCTGGTGGATGTTCTGGATCGTTTCGTGCGAGAGGTCGAGCGGGACCGAGCCGATTGGGTGCAAGTGGGGCAGCGTGCGATCCGGAGCTGGGTCTTCGGGCTCCCCCTGGAGCAGCTGGCCAGCCAGCGGAGTGATCCCGGGCAGACCTTGGCGGGGCCCGCCCTGTTGATGGCAATGTTGGCCCGTCGTTTTGGGGGCTCAAGCGGAGAGGGGTATCCCGTGAAGGTGGAAGTGGCTGGCTGCCCTGAGCCGATCGCTCCGCTGGCCGGACTCCGCCGCGAGCTGGATCGGTTCGCGGATCGCCTGACACAACGCTTGCTGCAGGCTAAGCTGCCGCAGACGCTGATCGATGAGATTTGGCGTGATATCGGCATTGAGGATCGATGGGCGCGACTGGCGCGAGGCTTGGAGGAAACGACGGATGCGCTTGTTTTGGCGATGCTCGTTAAGCGGCGACGTGGATTTCGGTTCCTCCAGCGCATCGTTCATGGCAGTCTATATGGTCTGTTCGTGGCTTCTCTCGCTCGAGGCGAGCTGCTCAGCGCGGTGGTGCAGAGACCGAGCGTGTCCAATCTTCTGACGTTGTGTGTCGATCTGCTCTTGGGGCTTTTTCGGGCCACGGGCGTTGCGGCCTTAGGAAGCTTGGTCATGCTTCAGCTTTTTCTCGGGTGGCGATTTTTTCTTCGTCATAAGAAATGGTTGCAGCACCGTACGCAACGGTTTATAGAGACTCTCGAACAAGCTCTGGTCAGGGTTTGGGAAAGCGAAATGGATGAGCTTTTGACCGCGTGCCGAAGGGTTGCTGCCGGCAGAGGAGCGACTGTGGAGCAGATCGAAGGGCTGAGGGGAGCAGGGAGAAAAGAATAAGCGATGCCGATCAAGATTCTGATGGTCATAGCGGTGCTGGCAATTCCACTGGTGCCAACATTTTGGGCGATCCTAGACATCCCCAAGCGTTCGTTCCCAACACCGAAAAAGAAGGTCATATGGTTCTTCACCGTATCAACCCTGCCGTGCATCGGTGCCATCCTCTATATTCTGATCGGACGGCGGCAGACCTTGCCGCTGCAGAGTCCGTGAGCGTGACGTGAACTGTTCGCAATACAGCCCCAGTGAAATGAGCTTCGGGCTGTTTAGGCGTGGCTGACAACGTGCCGGAAGGAGGCTTCTGCTCCCATGCTGGGTCTTTTTAGAAAACACGCGACATCATGGCTGATCAAAGTGGCATTTTTCCTCATCGTGATCGTGTTCGTCTTCTGGGGCGGATACTCGTACAAGATGAAGGAGGAAAATAAGGTTGCCGTTGTGGATGATTCCTACATCAGTGTCGGGGAGTACGACCGTGCTTACTCGAACCTGCTGGAGATGTATCGACGGCAGTTGGGGGGTGCGTTCTCCGATGAAATGATGAAGAGCCTGAACCTCAAGAAGCAGGCCCTGGATATGTTGGTGGAGCGATACGTCCTGCGCAGGGCTGCCCAGCAACTGGGGTTTGTGGCATCGGACCAGGAGATCCAGCAGCGGATCCTAGAATTTCCAGTTTTCATCCAGGATGGCAAATTCGACCAAAGACGGTATACGGCGCTGCTGCAGCAGAACCGGCTGACTCCGGAAATGTTCGAGCACCAGATCGCGGACGAGATCAGTGTTCAGAAGGTCGAATCGTTCGTAAAGCGCAGGGCTTCTGTGACGGATGATGAGATTCGCGGTGATTTCGACTCCACCTTCGGACGGGTCAAGCTCGCGTACGCGCTCTTCGATCCAAAATCCTACGAGTCGCAGGTGAAGGTCGATGCAGACAGACTCATGGCCTATTATCAAAATCACCAGGACGACTACAAGGAGCCCGAGAAGCGTAAGCTGGCGTATGTGCTGCTGAAGTTTGCGGATTTCGGGAAGAGCGTTGCCGTGACGGATGAACAAGTTCGGCGCGATTATGAAGACAACCTGGCGAAGTACCATCAGGAAGCCGAAGTCAAGGCGCGCCACATTCTGTTCGAGGTGAAAGAGGATGCACCCGAAGCGGAAGTGGGCAAGGTGAAGGCCGAAGCGGAGAAGGTCCTGGCCGAGGCCCGCAAAGGGGCCGATTTCGGGCAGCTTGCCACCAAGTATTCGAAAGACAGTGGCTCCGCCAAACAGGGAGGGGAATTGGGCTGGTTTGGCAAGGAGAAAATGGTTCCTCCGTTTTCCGAGGCGGCCTTTGCGCTGAAGCCGGGTGAGATTAGCGACTTGGTGCGCACCCAGTTCGGCTTCCATATCATCAAGGTGGAAGATGTCCGACCCGAGAAGACCAAGTCGTTGGAGGAAGTGAAGTCCGAAATCGTTGCTGCGATTCAAGACGAGAAGGGGCGTGAGAGTGCGTTGGACAAAGCTCGCGCTTTGGGTGACATGGCCTTCGCCCACAAAGACCTCGATAGAGCCGCAAAGGCTTTCGATCTCACGGTCACCGTTCCCGAGGGAGCCGGATTTGCTCAGACGGACAAGCTCCCTGGTCTCGAAGCCGCTCCCCCGACCGTAATGGGTAAGCTCTTCACGCTGCAGGATAAGGACGTGAGCGATGTGATGGATGTGGGCTCCGGCTACGCCGTCTTTCAGGTGCTGGCTATTCAGCCGCCAGAGCCCAAGCCCTTTGAAACCGTGAAAGACTCGGTGGAAAAAAGTTACAAGACAGAAGAGGCGCGCGTGTTGGCGCAAGCGAAAGCGACCGAGCTCTTGGATGCAGCCAAGAAGAGCGGCAGTCTCGAACAGGCCGCCAAGTCAGCCGGGGCCGAGCTGAAGCAGACGGGCGCGTTTTCGAGGCGGCAGCCGGATAAGGATCTCAAGTTTAGGGGAGATGGCCTCAATGCAGTGCTCCAGCTTCAGCTGGACCACCCTTTCCCCGATTCTCCGGTTCAGGAGCTCAGCAATCGCTATGTAGCCGTCCAGCTTCTTTCCAGGGAGCCTCCTGATGCGGACTTCGAGAAGGAGAGCCCCACAATCGCGAAACGGATCCTGCAGCAAAAAGAGAACAGCTTGTGGCAGGCATGGCTGACTGCCGAGAAGGAAAAGGCGAAAGTAAGAATTATCAAGACCCTCTAGTCCACTGTTGCGTGTCGAGTCGCGGGTGGACGTTTCGCCTCATTTCTTTGCCTTTAGCAACTGATCGAGTCCGGCAAAGGGCTTGTGAGTGGTCGTTGGAGCACGATCGTCCCCCGGGGTCGGCTCGTCCGCCCATTCCTCGACCAAGTATCGTGAATGTTCGTTGTCGTGACAGTAAAGACAGAGAAGCTCCCAATTGCTGCCATCGAGGGGGTTGTTCTGGTGGTTGTGATCCTTGTGGTGGACCGTGAGCTCACGGAGTCTCTTTCCCGAGAACTCGCGTCCGCATCGTGCACAGATCCAGGGGAACAATTTGAGCGCACGCTCTCGATACGTTTTTTCGAGCTCCGTTGGGGTTCTCCTCTGTGACATCGTCCTGCCTTTCTTCTTTTCGTCCATGCCTGCTGCGGGCTTGGCTTCTACGAAGCGAGTGTGGCCCCCAGCTGCCCGCATCCTGCCATAATCTTCCACCCGTGGGAATGCCGAACCCGAGTGAACACCTTCCCGTCCGTCAGCCAGGAAGCGAACTCGTGCACGTGCTCGGGGGAGGGACTTCGATATCGTGACCGCGCGTCGGCGTTGTACGGGATCAGGTTTACCCTGACGGGAGGGAGATCGACAAGGTAGCGAATGAGCTGTAGCGCGTTCTGTCTCGAATCATTGATCCCCGCGAGCAAGACATATTCGATGAGCACAACTCCGTCTCGCGCCAGGGGGAAGCCGCGTAAAGACTCAGCAAGCCGTTCAAGGGGGAACGTTCGATTGATGGGCATGAGTGAGGAGCGAAGACGATTGTCGGCGGCATTGAGCGAGACCGCGAGTCTTAACTTGCTCAATCTCAGAGCCGCCAGCTTGTGGAGTCCCTCGACGTGTCCTGCGGTTGAGAGCGTCATATGGCTCAACGCAACATCGAATCCGCGCTGATCGCTCAGAACGCGCACCGCCTGGAGAACCTGGTCGAAGTTGTCAAGCGGTTCCCCCATGCCCATGAAGACAATGTTGTCGATCCGGTAACCGAGCGCGAACCGAGCCGCATGAACCTGCCAGACGATCTCCTCGGTTTCGAGGTTGCGAGCGAAGCCGATCCTGCCGGTTGTACAGAATGTGCACCCCATTCGGCAACCGACCTGGCATGAGAGGCACAGGGTGGTACGACCATTGCCGGGGATGATCACGGATTCGATCGTGAGCCCGTCGTGAAGCGTCGAAGCAAATTTCACAACGCCCGCGTCTTGCTGCAGGGAGACAATGCGACACGATGGAAATCGCACATCCTCTGCAAGGCGAGCTGCGAGTGCGGGCGAGCGCAGGAGCTCTGGTGCCTCGGTAAACGAGTCGTTGCCCTTCTTGAAGATCTCTCTGTAGATGGCTGCGGCGTGGTGGAGTCCCTTGCCGTAATGCCGGTTCATCTCACGAGCGAGATCACTGCACGTCAGTGAGAAGAGCCTCACCTGGCGCCCTCCATTTTCCAATCAGCATCCAGCACCTGTCGGACGGTTTCGCTCAGCTCTTTCACGGAGAAGGGCTTCGGAATAAAACGGACACCTTGTTCAAGAATACCGTGATCGGCAATCACTTCTGCCGGGTAACCGGACATGTAGAGGCATTTCAGTCCGGGCTTGATTCGGGTGAGGCTATTGGCCAGCTCGCGTCCGTCCATTTCGGGCATGACCACATCGGTAATCAGCAGGTGAATGGCCTTGTCGAAGTCCTGAGCGATCTCAATCGCCTGGCGAGGGGAGGACGCGCTGAGAACCGCATACCCCAGGCGTTCGAGAACCGCCTTGCCAAGATTGAGGATCGCCTGTTCGTCTTCCACGATCAATACGGTCTCCCTTCCCCCTGGGGGCTTGACCTGGGACGTGGGGGGCTGGTATTGCGCGCCCTCTCCCAGGAATCGAGGAAGGTAGATCCTGAAGATCGTGCCCTTGTTCGGTTCGCTGCTCACGTTGATGAAACCCGCATTTTGCCGGACGATCCCGTAAACGGTTGCCAGCCCGAGTCCGGTGCCCTTGCCTACCTCCTTCGTCGTGAAGAACGGTTCGAAGATATTGCTGAGGATCTCCGTGCTCATGCCGGCTCCCGTGTCGCCCACTGAAAGCAGGACAAACTCCCCTGGGACCATTTCGGGCATGAGGCCGCGATGGGACTCGTCAAGGACGACGTTTGCTGTCTCGATTGCGAGCTTGCCAAAACCCGTGATCGCGTCACGAGCGTTGACGGCAAGATTGGCCAAGATCTGGTCAAGCTGCGACGGGTCCATCTTCACCTTCCAAAGGGGCTGAGCCGGCAGCCAAGTGAGCTGGATGTCTTCGCCAATGATTCGCTGAAGCATCTTCAGTGTGCCCTCCACGGCCTTGTTGAGGTCCAAGACCTTGGGGCTCACGGTCTGTCTGCGCGCGAACGCGAGCAGTTGACGCGTGAGCTCAGCCGAGCGCTGGGCCGCTTTCTGGATCTCGACAAGGTCAGTGTAACGTGCGTCTTCCGGATCCGTCGACTCCATGGCCAATTCGGCATGCCCAAGGATAACGCCGAGCATGTTGTTGAAATCATGAGCCACGCCCCCGGCAAGACGCCCGATCGACTCCAGCTTCTGCGCTTGCAGCAGTTGGGATTCGAGCATTTCCTGCTCTTCCTGGGCTCGCTTCCGTTCCGTGATGTCCATGTGCGTGCCGACCATTCTGAGCGCCCGACCATTCGTGTCACGCTGCACGGCCCTGCCTCGCGCCAAGACCCACCGCCAGGAGCCATCCCGAGCCAACATGCGAAGCTCGGCTGAAAACGCGGGCTTATCTTGGCGAATGACGGCTTGGCTGGCACTCAAAGCCGCTTCGCGGTCTTCCGGATGAACCAGATCGAGCCACGTCTTCAGATGACTTGGGAGCGTACCGCTTTCATAACCGAGCATCTTGAAATAGGCTGGGCTGTAGTATACTTTCCCTGTGCTCACGTCCCAGTCCCACAAACCGTCGCTTGTGGCTTCCATGGCAAGGCGGAAACGCTCTTCACTTGCCCGCAGGGCCTCCTCAGCGCGTTTGCGATCCGTTTGGTCGTTGCCAATACAAAGGAGCTCGACGACCTGACCGTTCTCGTCCCGAACGGGCTTGTTCGTCCAGGCGACCCAGACGCGCTCGCCACTGCGGCGCATATTCTCGTTTTCGTTGATTGCATAGCGTTCCGGCTGCATTCCGATGTTGCGGATCATGGCGCGTAGGTCGCGCCCTGAGCTGTCCACCTCCGGTACGATGGTCCCTATAACGTTCTTTCCCAGAATTTCGTCGCTGGTGTAGCCGAAAAACTCCTGCGCGAATCGGTTGAAGAACCTGATCCGCCCCTCCCTGTCCCGTCTCATAATGATGCTGTTGGCGCATTCAACCAGCTCTTCGTACCTGGCTTCGGTTACCCTGAGCGCTTGCTGGGAGCGCTGTATCTGCGCTGCGCCACGACGGATGAGCACATAGAGCATCAGTGCGGTCGCAACGACGTAGCACCACCCCTTGATGATGGCGACGAGGGTGAATATTCCGGGGTCGGGGACCAGAAGCTCGACCAGCTTGTCTGACAGCAATATCCAGAGGACACCAACCGCAAGGTAGATGGTGGTGATCTTGAAGGGGATCAAAACGGTCTGGCTGGCTGCTTCCGTCGCGTTGACATTGTCCATGGGCCTCGTCTACTCCAGGCTGAGTCTCCGGTGAAGGTACCCGATGCGGCTCTCAATGCAAGGAAGCGCTGTTCCGCGAAAGGAGCTTGTCCCAGATGGCGCGAACCTGTCGGGCTGTCTCCTCCAACGTGCCGGAATTGTCGATGATGAGGTGTGCAGTCGCTCGTTTCTGGTCGATGGGAAGCTGAATGGTGAGTGTCTGCTCGGCGGCTTCTCGAGTCAGTTTGTCGCGCTGCATCAGTCTGAGGATCTGAATTTCGGCTGGAACGTATACGAGGATGATGGTATCGAAACGGCCTTCCATGCAGGATTCAAAGAGCAAAGGGATGTCGAACATCAGTGGTGTTGTGCGTTCTCCCCGTCTCCACTCCTCCCACCGTCGCTCCATGGCCTCAAAAATGAGTGGGTGAAGGATTGCGTCAATGTCCTTACGGCAGGTGGGGTCACGAACGATGGCTTCACGGAGTCTCTGACGGTGAAGAGCCCCCTCGCGGTCAAAATAGCTCTCGCCCAGATAAGCCCTGAGCTTGCGCCAGCCCAACGACCCGGGTGCGACCACTTCGCGGGCGATCTGATCGGCGTCGACGATTATCGCTCCAAGGTCCTGAAAAAGAATTGCCACGGTACTCTTCCCCGTGGCAATTCCGCCTGTCAAAGCAATTCTCTTAGGCTCCATGTGCTCAAGTCATTGACTGCCGCTCACCGCCGCCTCAAGCAGCCGGTCATTCGTCAAGCAGGTTTCCCAGCGGGCGACAGAAGGTATACATGTACGGTTTCATCAGCAACTGACGATGGACGCGATCCCAGGTGCACGAGGTCGTGGCCCAGGGTGCGGACACAACCGTTCCTGCAAACCCTGCCACCATGGCGGCAAGGCTCAGGGGTCTCATGACCGCCGCGTCAAAAATGATCGCCTCAGGAGGAGGATCGTCGATCGGCTCTTCCTCGAAGACCGCCAGCTCAGGGGTTGGCGGGCACCCCGGTTTGGTGTGTCCCGTCGTGAACATCGATCTTCCAAAATAGTCCGCCGCCGTGCAGGCAGGCACGACCACCCCCGTGATCACAAACGCTGCTACCAAAAGCACGAGCAATGTCCGTTTCATGATAGCCCCTCCAGTTAAGTTGGATCCCCTATGAACAAGCCTCTTCCTCACATAACGTCTTTCTCACTCATTTCAATAGCCTTGTCAATCTCCGCCTTGAGCTGTGGCGGCAGTCCGGGGACATCGACGCTCAAGAAGCCGCGCACGATGGTTGCCACCGCCTCATCTTCCGTAAGCCCGCGGGACATGAGGTAGCAGATCTCCTCCTGCGCGATCTTTCCGACGGCAGCCTCGTGAGACATTTCCACGCCGTCGACGTGCCCTTCCAGTTCGGGCACGGCATAGATCAGCCCTCCTTTGATGATGAGACCCTTGCATTCCAGGTGCGCCTTGATTTCAGGAACCTCCCCGATCAGGTGCCCCCTCGAGATGATCCGTCCCCCGTTGCTAATGGTCCTGGCAACGATCTCGGCTCGGGTTCCGGGCTTCTTAAGATAGACACGCCCGCCGACATCATATTCGGATCCGGGGCTGCCCACGATGATGCTGTTCAGGCGGGCCACGGCATTTTCACCCACTAGGTGCGTCGTGGGGTACATCTGGAGGGTTCGACACGGCTTCATGCAAACGTAGTTATTGAGAAAAAGGCCTCCAGCCTCTACTTGGGCCACCGATCGGGGTCGCACCACCATGTCTTCCGCCCAGTTGTGAATCATGGTGAAGCTGAGCTTGGCGTTTTTCTTAATATAGAATTCCGAGATGCCTACGTGCGCTCCCTTCTTTGAATGGGGCGACGTCGAGCACCCGGTGATGACATGAAGCTCCGAATCTTCTTCCGCGATGATGATATTGTGAACGTTTTGCTGCAGCCCGTTGGTATTGATATACAGGCAGGCTTGAATTGGGTAGATGCTCTTGGCGCCGGGCAAGGCTCGGATAACGTAGCCGTTGTGCAGATTCGTCTCCGCGGCGGCCGTGTATTTGTCGGCATCAACGGAAGCCAGCTTCCAATAGTAATCCCGGATCCAGTCGTGCTTTTCCAACGCCTGGCGAATCGGGATCACCTCGATGCCTTCCTGCTTCGACTCACAGTGAATGACGGAAGTGTCCTTCTGAAAGAAAGTTCCGCCGCGTCCCTCTTCGGTGACGTCCACGCCAGCCAGAAGAAGCCGCTGGACCTCCTCGTCCGGCAAGGTCTTCAGCTCTTCATCGCTCAGATATTCGTAGCTTTCGGAAGTCGTTCGAAACCCCATCAGATCGATATCGGGACCGAGGGGCGCTTTCTTGTCCAGGGCTTTGGCCGCTTGTTCTTTCAGCTGTTCTCGATCGTACATCGCACACATTCCTCATATCCAACTTCGCTGATGCAGCGAAAGATTTCCCTCGGATTGGTGCTGCAGCTCATCACGCCATTGAACAGCAGCTGCCCTTTGTCCACGGCGACATAATCCAGAATATGTCCCGTGTGAGTGATGATGAGGCCCATCTTGGTTCGATCCCGCCTGACCTGCAGCCGGGATTTGGTGGCTGTCGCCGAGCACTCCTTTTCAAGCAGTCTGGCGATGGTTTCGCCGACCAAAGCGATGTTCTCAATGTCGACCCCGGATTCCGGCTCATCAAAGAGCATGAGGTCGGCTCCCTGGGACATGAGCTGGAGGAGCTCGGAACGCTTGATTTCCCCGCCCGAGAACCCGGCGTTCACGTCCCGGTCGAGGAAATTCTCAAAATTCACTTTCCGGGCCAAACCCTCCACATCCACGTCGCTCCGGGCGCAGATTTGAACCATCTGCCGGGTCTTCAGGCCGTGAATGGTGGGAGGACGCTGATAGGACATGCCGATTCCCAAACGGGCTCGCTCGTCGATGGGAGCGTAAGTGATATCCACCCCTTTGAAAACGATTTTGCCTCCCGTGACCTTGTACTGGGGATATCCGACGATGGTCATCAACAGGGAGGTCTTGCCCGAACCGTTGGGTCCGAACAGAACGTGGGTTTCCCCTGGCTTGATCTCCAAATCAATGTGCTTGAGTATGGTTCTTCCTGCAAGCTCTACCTGAAGATCTTCGATCAAAAGCATAAGAGCCCCTCCAATATTCTAGGCATGCGGAGCAACCCGTCACCAAGATGATGGATTGCATCTGGCCCGGATGTTTTTCGCCCAAGCTCCCTCAAGATGAGTATTTGACTTCTTATAATCGTTCACTCATTGCGGTGCAACCGAGAAACTTAAGCTTTGTAGAGACCTAACGATATTTGATGCGCATTGCAGGCACCCACCATTCCAGGGGAGCCAATCCCATTGCGTAGACGTTGACGTCTTCAAAACGTCTATGAACAGCCATGAGTGCCTCAAGGGTGAAAAGAAAGGTGTAAGGTTCTTCTTCGTGCACGATGGCATGGAACCGATGGTACAAAGCACGACGTTTATTTGCGTCAAATTCCTGCCTGGCAGTTTCAATAATCTGGTCGGCTTCCTGGTTCTTGAATCCGACGAAATTGGATCCTTTATCGGCCTGTGAAGAGTGCCAGATCTGAAAGGGATCGGATTCCCAGCCCATGCTCCAACCCAGCGTGCAGGCGTCGAAATCCCGGTCGTCGATGCGTTGGATGAAAACCGCCCATTCCAACCGCCGGATGCTCATCTTGATCCCCACGCCCTTCAGATTCTCCTGAAGAATGGTAGCAATCTGCTCGCCCGTCTTGGAGCCGGCCGAGACCAAGAATTCAAAGTCAAAGGCTCTGCCGTCTTTGTCGAGGATCCCGTCCTGGTCGTGATCTCCCCAGCCGGCTTCCTTGAGGAGGAGCAGAGCTGCTTTGGGATCAAACGGATAGAGGGGGATGCTCTGGTCGTAGTCCGGGCTGTTGATGTAGAAGGGACCGGATACGACCGTACCCAGTCCAAGCAGCACCTTCTGGAGGAAGCTCTCACGATCCATGAGCATGGTCATCGCTTTTCGAACCCGCTTGTCGCTGAAAAGCGCTCGGCGACCATTCCAACCGATGTAGCTGTAGCTGGGCAGATAATACTTGAGCTTTCTGAAATCATCGTTGAAGCGCTTGGACTGTGTTTGCCTGGCCCATTGAATGGGTCTGAGGCTCATCATGTCCAGTCCTCCCTGTTTGAGCACCTGGAAGGCTGCGGTGGGCTCGGTAATGATCTTGAAGACATGACGGGTGAGATGGGGCTTCTTTCCCCAATAGCTTTCGTCACGGACCAGCACGATCTCTTTGCCGGTGTCCCACTTGACCAGCTTGTAGGGACCGGTTCCCACAGGCAGACGCCCGATGGGATGTTTGTTGAAATCGTCGGATTCCTTGAACAGGTGAGCCGGAACAATGTTGATGCCGCCGCAGAAATCCAATGCGCGATAATAGGGGATGCGGTAACGGTAGCGAACGGTGTAGTCGTCAAGTAGCTCAACGTTTTCGATGTCCTGGTAATAATTGCGCAAATGTGGCGCGTCCACCTTCGGATCCATGATGCGCTCGTTGGAGAAGACGACATCCCGTCCCGTGAAGGGATGACCGTCCTGCCACTTCACGTGCTTTTTCAGGTGGAAGACATACGTCAGGTGATCGTCCGAGATTTCCCAGGAATCCGCTAGCTGCGGCACGAGCTCCATGGTTCGCTCATCGCGCTTGACCAACGATTCGTAGATGAATTCATTGATGCCGGACGCATACGCGTCGGTGGCGACAATCGGGTTCAAGGTGGCGGGCTCGGCGCTCAAGTGATGGACGAGCCAGTCACCATCCGTGGGGACAGTCGCTTCCGGGGACATCGTCGTTTGTGCGAGCAGTGGGGCTGCGGCCACCAACAGGAGCAGGAGGGCGCTGAAAGCCCTGGATCGCGGGTGCTGGCTCATGCTTCAAAACCTCGCTCATGTGCTTACTTGGGCTTGGCTCGCTGCAGCGGGAATTCCGACATAAGCTGCCCAGATAACATCAGTTGCCCGGATGGGGCTCGATGGGCTCGTCTTTAGCACAGCGCTTGCTCAGGGAAAAGCAGTTAATGGTCGGGGATGCACGGGAATAGAAAACCCCTTTCAAAGCCTGCGACGCTTCGAAAGGGGCCATTAGGGTGGCGTCAGTTGGTCTGATGCTGGCGCCGCTGACGTGCTACAAGCTATTGACGTCAATATTTCGGATGAACAGCTTGATCTGATCCATCCAACGCTCCAGCTGCTTTTCACGTTCTGCGTCCGCATTGTCCGCCTTTGCCTCTCTCGTATCTACCGTCGCGGAATTCTGGATGGTCGTCGCATCTCCGTTCTTTGAATCCAGCCCCCCTGACGGGATCTCGGTTCCCAAATAACGATCCAACTCGAGTGCTTCCATTTTCCGTGAGATCATGTTCTCCTCCTAACTTACTCGTTTACCTCACCACGGACATACAGTAATCATGCCATATATCCAAGTAAAGCATCTGTGAAGTATGATAGTGTTAAGGACGGAATCGGTGCTCCCTGTGCAAGGGATCCGCAGCCCGCTCCCATGATGGGATATCGGCCAAGGGGCATGCGGTCTGAAAGGGCTTGCCTCTTGTCCGCGCGGCGGGTATCAACGGATCGGGCGAACGGGTGGAATAAGGGATGCGACGAAAGGACGGGCAGTGAGGAATAAACAGCCGACGATTCACAGAGAAGTGCCGCCCTCCGATGAATGGGTGGACCACCGCGGCGATTGCTGAAGCGGATTCCTGGACGTGAGCTTGCGTCTTAGAATCGTCCGGGCGGACGAGACCTTCAGGATCATTTGCACTCGGGAGCAATTGGACAGAATGAAACGGGTCATCTCCCACAACGGGGGTGTGGAGGAAATCGAACGGGAAGAGGCGGATGCTGTCTACCTCCTCATCCGTAAGGCCTCACCAATCAAAGAGGAATGAAATGGGTGAAGATGTGACGGAAGCCCGGCGGCCTGTCGTCCTGTTGGTCGCCTTTGGAACCACTATTCCGGAAGCGAAGGTGGCTTTTCGTCGAATCGAGGAGCGAGCCAGGGAAAGATTCCCGGACGCTGAGGTTCGTTGGGCCTACACCTCGAAGATCGTCCGAAGGCGACTCGCCGCTCAGGGCACGGATCTGGATTCGCCTGAGATCGCCCTGGCCCGCCTCATGGACGAAGGGCATCGCGAGGCGACGCTCCTTTCGCTGCATGTGTTCCCCGGCCGGGAATTCCACGACCTGAATCACAACGTTCAGCTGTTCTCGAAGATGGCCAAAGGGCTTGCGCGCCTCCCCCTGGCCAAGCCCTTGCTTTCCTCCTACGAGGACCTGGAGCGGGTCGCATCGGTACTGCTCGATCATCTTCCCGCGGGCCGCGGACGGAGCGAGGCGGTGATCTTGGTCGGGCACGGCAATCAGGCCCATCCAGCCGACATGGTCTACACGGCCATGGCGCATGTCCTGAGCCGGCGGGATCCCTTGGTGCTCGTTGGGACGATTCAGGGAAAGCCGGGGATCAACGAGATCGTCTCACAATTGCAGACACTCGGTGTGACGAAGGCCTGGCTCATGCCGTTCATGGCCGTCGCCGGGGAGCATGCTCGAAAGGATATGGCCGGTGATCAGCCGGCAAGCTGGAAGTCCATCCTGAGCGCCCATGGCATCGAGTGCCACGTGCAGCTCAAGGGATTGGCTGAGATCCCGGCCGTCGTGGACATCTGGCTGGATCACCTGCGCGAAGCGGCTTCCAGGGCCACCGGCGTCGAGTAGCTGCAGGGCCCCGAACGTGCAGTGGGCAACGCAGGCGTGACATTTCTTGCCCGCCTTGACCAGGCAGAGCTCCCGCGCCGGGCGCGGCGTGGTCGGGAGCTCCAGCGTAGTCACCAAACTTCCCAATCGTCCGCAGCAACCGGAAGGGGTGATCAGCCAGTGGTGGCTTCCAAAGGTGCCAAGCCCTGCGATGTAAGCAAGATGCTTGTGCGACCATCCGCTCACGAGCTTGCTCTCGTCGAAATTATGGGTCGCCGGCGTGGGAAAAGCCTTGCCCCCCCGTTCGACGACCGCTGCTTCCAGGTCTAGGTTAATGGCTCTGATCAGAAGGTTGGTGGAGACATAAGCCTGCGCCCAGCTGCGCGCAGCCATGTCACCGGCCTCCGCGTTTTCGTGCCCGAGCCACCGCTGAAACGGAAGGAAAAAGACGACAACCGATCGGGCATCCGGAAGCAAGTCCCCGGGGAGGGCGTGGGATGCATCCACGACCTGGCGCAGTGAAGCGAAGAGCGGGTCACTTGCATCCGCGACCGCAACGAGAGGCTCTCGCCAGTAGTCGGGTCCTCCCGTTTCGACGTTCCAGTCGGCCATCGTTTTTTGGATCGTCTCTCCAAGCCAGGGGAGTGACAGGGATGATTCGTTGAAAGACGTGCTGTGCATGCGATCGATCTCCGATGGATGGTAGCGTCCTTGAGGCGCTCCAAGAAACAAGTTGTCTCCCATCAGCTCCCTTGATATCTTCGAACCGCCCGACACTCGAAGGGCCGCTCACAGGGATTGCGCCTGCGCGCGCGTCAGTTTTGCGTCAAGCTTTCCCCGGGGACGGCAGCGGCTGTACCAGGAGGCAACGGAATGAATGAATCGAGCCAACGTGACGTTTCCGTTCACGAAAGACGAGCACGACGCTGGGACCGCTGGGTCACGGGCGTGATTGTTCTCCTTCTGTTCGTCCCGCTTCCTTTCGCACGGTTCGAAAGCTGGCCGGGCGGGCAGGTCGTGGCAGACCATATTATCACGCCTTGGAGCCGGTTCCGAGTGTGCTACGCATCCTTTCCGGACGGTCATCCTACCGAGGAGGCCTTTGAGTTCACCTGGAAAGCCAGAATCGTCCCGGGATATTCCTCGCCGGTTCTGCCGGGATTCCAGCCCATTTCTCCCCCGCTTCTCAAATGGCAAAATGGCCCCGAGACGGAGCTCAAGGAGGCCTTTTACCGCGGCGACCTCCTTCGTGTCACGACCTCGTGGCAGCCCGTTGTGCTCTGGCCGTTCCGCCTGGGTGCCAAGATCTTGCCCCGTCAGCGATAGGCGTACAGACCAACTGCTTGGATCGACAGACCGCTGCGCAAGGCGATGCTGCGCATCGGTCCGTCGAGCATCACACTTCATTCCGCTTCGCTCATTTCTCCGAATGGCTATGCTGAGGAGGCGCTCGCTCGGGCTCCGGCTGTTCCCGGGAAACGAAGAAGTGCTGGAAGAAAAAGAGGCTTAGGAGCAAAGGCAGGAAGAAATAGGTGGCCCGATAGATGAGGGTCGCCATGAGGGCTCGGTCGTAATCCAGACCCATGAGGTAGAACGCTCCCGCCATCGATCCTTCCATGATCCCGATGGACACCGGTGTAATCGAAAAAAGGCCCGAAAAGATTCCCACGGAAAAGCCCACCATCAGGACCCGATCCTCCAGCGGGTAGTGAATGGCCATGAAGGAGAATTTCAGGCACAGAAACATCGTGAGCCAGTCGAGCAGGGCGAACAGGGCCGGAGCGAGCAGCGAGCGGCCGCTCCCGACCACCAACGTCATGCTTTCATTGAAATTGTTGAAAAACGAGTCGGCCCGACCGAGCTGCCTCCAGCGCGCGTTCGGAAAACGCGCTGCGACTCCCGCGAGCAGGCGCCTGATGATGCGCCAGCCACTCAACCGGAAGGACCTGTTCACGATGATCTGGATCGTGCCCCAGGTCAGAACAAACGCCACGAGGAGGATAGCGGCCCCCACCTCGATCTGCCTGCGGCTCAGCTTGTATTCGCTGTAGAGGTAGAAGAACCCCAAGTAGACAAAGATCACTGCCACGGTATTGGTGAGAAAGCCATGAATGATGGATATGGAAAGGGTGTTGCTGGCGGGCACCTTTTCGCGTGATAGAAGGTAGACTTTCACCGCCATGCCGCTGAGACCTCCAATGGCCATGACGTAATTGATGGTTGCAGAAACAAAGGCGATGCGTGAGGAAACCATGAAGCGAAACGAAAACCCCATCCCCGTCAACAGACAATGCAATACCGCCGCAATGCTGAGGTAGCTGAGCGCACTGGCTGCCACCGCCGCCGTCCCCCACAAGGGATCGATGTTCTGGACGTTCGCGAGGAGATTTTTCAGGTCGGCTCGCCTAACCGTTTCGAATAGCATGAAAAGACCAAGACAGGCAGTGAGCCAGAACCGCTTTTGTCGCAACAGGCTTCCGGTCAACGGGCCCCTCCGTTTGCACCTTTGACGTCGATTCGCCTCCCTTCGACTTCGACCAAGCCTGGCCGAAACATACCAAAATGGTGGGACGTTGTGAAGCAAATGAGGTGCTCCCGAGCAAGGGGGAAAGCGCTTGACATGGGTCGGGTAACCATTAGAATGCCTCGGATATTCAGAAAGGGGGGCCAGCCAGGGTCTCGCACCATGTATACATCGGAGGAGAAGCTGAGATGGGAAGAGTTGCGGACAAGATCACTGAGCTCCAGGAGCGGGAATCGAAGATCAAACAGATGGGTGGTCCCAAAGCCGTTGCACAGCAGCATGAGCGCGGCAAGCTGACTGCGCGGGAGCGTTTGGACCACTTTTTCGATCCTGGCAGCTTCCGAGAGCTCGACATATTCGTCAAACACCGTGGCACCCTTTTCGGCCTGGACAAGGTGGACATCCCGGCCGATGGCGTCATCACCGGGTACGGGACGGTTAACGGTCGGCAAGTTTTTGCATTCTCACAGGATTTTACGGCTCGGGCAGGGACCCTCGGTGAGATGCACTCCAAGAAGATCTGCAAAGTGATGGATTTGGCCCTTAAAGCGGGAAAGCCTTTCGTTGGCTTCAACGACTCGGGTGGTGCCCGCATTCAGGAGGGGGTCGATGCCCTATCGGGCTACGGCCAGATTTTCTATCGGAATGCCATCGCCTCCGGGGTTGTCCCGCAGATATCGGCCATCATGGGGCCTTGCGCCGGTGGGGCGGTTTACTCGCCGGCCATGACCGATTATGTTTTCATGGTCAAGAATACCAGCTACATGTTCATTACGGGTCCCGATGTCATCAAGTCCGTTCTGGGGGAGATCGTGACCCAGGAAGAGCTGGGCGGCGCCATGACTCACAGCTCGAGGAGTGGTGTGGCTCACTTCGCCTGTGAAAGCGATGCGGACGCCATCGACCAGATCAAGAGGCTCCTGAGCTATTTGCCCGACAACAACATGGAGGATCCCCCCGTCGTCATCACCGACGACGATCCCAATCGCATTGCTCCGGCTCTTGATTCGATTATTCCGGACAACCCCATGGGGGCCTACGATATCAAGGAGCTGATCCGTGCCGTCGTGGATCAAGGGGAGTTTTTCGAGATCCATGAGAATTACGCCATGAACATGGTGATCGGCTATGCACGGCTCAACGGACGAACGGTCGGCATCATCGCCAACCAGCCAAAGGTGCTCGCCGGTTGTCTCGACACGGACTCCTCCGACAAGGCCACCCGTTTCATCCGTTGCTGCGACGCCTTCAACGTGCCGATGCTCACCATCGCGGATGTGCCGGGCTATCTGCCTGGAAAACAGCAGGAATGGGGCGGTATCATCCGGCATGGCGCAAAACTGTTGTGGTGCTACTCGGAAGCCACCGTGCCCAAGGTGACCCTGATCGTCCGCAAGGATTACGGTGGATCGTACCTGGCCATGTGCTCGAAGGACCTCGGCTCGGACTTGGTTTTGGCCTGGCCGACGGCGGAGATTGCGGTCATGGGAGCCGAAGGGGCCGCCAACATCATCTTCCGTAAAGACATTAACGAGGCGCCCGATCCCGTGGCCAAGCGGCAGGAGAAGATCGAGGAGTACCGCAGCCTCCTTTACAATCCCTACATTGCGGCCTCACGCGCCTACATCGACGCCGTGATCCTCCCGTCGGAGACCCGCCCGCGCCTGATCGAGGCCTTCGACATCTTGGCGTCCAAGCGCATGGCGCTGCCGCCCAAGAAGCACGGAAACATCCCCATGTAGTCGTGAGACCGGTCCTGCGGAGCCTTGCGTGATGGGTGACGCGGGACCGGAAGAAATGCCGCTCCGGACAACTCCCCAGCGTCATTGCCATCCGCTGTTGTCTGTCTTGTCGTCCAGTGGGATACTTCAGAAAACCAGCTCCTTCGGCGGGATCGCGCTTGCGGTACGCAGCGGAGAGGAGTACTCAGCCACCGGTGCCAGGTCCTGGAGGGAACCGGATTCAAGTCCCGTTGTGGGGGTCATGGCTCGCCCTCGGAATGGGACGTCCTTAGCTCGCATTTGGCCGTGGAGTAGTCCAGGGTGCAGCAATGATCCAGCTGATAGAGGACGAAGACCAGAGTGAGGCTGCCCAGGAACATCCATACCGGTCCGAAGAGCCAGAGGGTGACCACCACGGAAAGATAAAGGGCTCGCATTCCCACCGTATAGTGTATCATCCCCATATCCAATGTGTGGGCGATGAATTCCGGTGTCATCAGATGGTTGCAATCCGGGGGGACATTGATCATGAAGTTGACCTGGTTCATGTAACGAATGGAAAGGGTGAAGCTGAAGAAAGCGAAAAAGAAGTGGACCATCAGGAGCATGAGCTTGGCCATGAACAGCGTGCGCATCCTGGAGAACATGAGCGTCAGATCGAACGGAATTTCGGTGACGTGCTCGGGCTTGAAGACGAAGCTCAGGATTCCCAGCCCGAGAATCATGGACGTGGATGCCAGGAAGCTGGATGCCATGATCCAGTTGCGCAGGGTCTGTACCGAAAGGATGTCCCTTCGCTCTCGAATGATGGATTCGACCCAGATGTGGCGCATGTGTTTGGTTACCCCCAAGTAGGTTTGGAAAGGGGCCTGTCGCACCTGGTAAAGCCAGTAAGCGTGGTACGAGGTCAAGACGAAGAAAGTGGCCGCACCGAAAACGATCTCAGTCCAATGGATCTCGCCCATGCATGCTCCTCGATGCCCAGTAGAAATGATGACGCCTTCAGAATTTCCCTTTTTCGAGGGACCTCGTTGGACTTGGTGTCTGCCCGCGGCGTCGTTCAGTTCATGTTCAACGTATTCTTTCAGTTTCCCGTGTCGATGACAAGACTCGCATTCTGCACGGCGGCAGTGGACGAGCGGACCTAAACGAGGGGGAGGTGGTCAGCATGGAGAAGATGATGACGAACGTGATCTATGGGGTCAGTCTCATGACTGAGTTTGATGTCTACCTCTTCAAGCAGGGCAACCATTTTCACCTGCATGAGAAGCTTGGGTCGCACCTGATGGCGGTGGATGGTGTCGAAGGGACGCTCTTCGCTCTCTGGGCGCCCAACGCTAGGGAGGTTTCCGTTGTTGGCGATTTCAACGGATGGATACCGGGGACGCACTATCTGGGAGCCCGAGGGGACGATTCCGGCATATGGGAAGGCTTCATTCCCGGCGTCGGGCGGGGGAGTCTTTACAAGTACCACATCGTGTCCAAGGAAAACGAATACAAGGTGGACAAGGGAGATCCGTTTGCGTTCAACTGGGAAATTTCTCCGAAGACGGCCTCCGTGGTGTGGGACCTGGAGTATCACTGGAACGACTCGGATTGGCTTCGAGACCGGCACAAAGTGAATTCCCTCGGTGCTCCCTTCTCCATTTATGAAGTTCACCTGGGATCGTGGCGCCGCGTGCCGGAAGAGAACAAGAGGCCACTCACCTACCGAGAGCTGGCCCAATCCCTCCCCGGATACGTCAGGGACATGGGTTATACGCATGTGGAGCTTCTTCCGGTCATGGAGCATCCCTTTTATGGGTCGTGGGGATACCAGACCCTCGGGTATTTCGCTCCCACCAGCCGTTACGGGACGCCCCAGGATTTCATGGCCCTGGTCGACGCACTCCATCAGCAGGGCATCGGGGTGATCCTCGACTGGGTGCCCTCGCATTTTCCCAATGACGAGCACGGTCTCGTCTATTTTGACGGGACACACCTGTTCGAGCATGAAGACCCGCGGAAGGGGTATCACCCGGAATGGAACAGCTGCATCTTCAATCACGGTCGTTACGAGGTCCAATCCTTCCTGATCAGCAGTGCACTCTTCTGGCTGGAGCAATTCCATGCAGATGGACTGAGAGTCGACGCAGTGGCCTCCATGCTCTACCTGGACTATGCGAGAGAGGAGGGGGAGTGGATCCCCAACCCTTACGGCGGAAAGGAAAATATCGACGCCATCCATTTTCTCCGGCGCATGAACGAAGCCCTCTATGAAAAACAGCCGAGCGTGCAAATCATTGCGGAGGAATCCACGGCCTGGCCCATGGTCACACGTCCCACCCACGTCGGTGGACTGGGGTTCGGCATGAAGTGGAACATGGGGTGGATGCACGATACGCTGGATTATTTCTCCAAAGATCCCATCCATCGGAAATACCACCACAATCAGTTGACGTTCAGCATCTGGTACGCTTTTTCCGAAAACTTCGTCCTGGCTTTGTCCCATGATGAGGTGGTCCATGGCAAGGGCTCCCTCATCCGAAAGATGGCCGGCGACGACTGGCAAAAGTTCGCGAACCTCCGACTGCTCTTCGGCTACATGATCACGCATCCCGGCAAGAAGCTTTCCTTCATGGGGTCGGAGCTGGCGCAATGGTCGGAGTGGTACCACGAGGAGAGCCTTGAGTGGCATTTGTTGGAGATGCCGTTTCACCAAGGGGTACAGAGGTGGGTAAGGGAGCTGAACCATTTGTATCGCAGCGAGCCTGCCCTCTATGAGCTTGATTTTTCGGGAGAAGGATTCAGCTGGATCGATTGCGGCAATTGGGAAGAAAGCGTGGTCAGCTATATCCGGAAGGCTCGCTCCAACAGCGACGTGATCCTTGCCGTATGCAACCTGACACCCGTTCCGAGGCACAATTACCGGGTGGGAGTCCCCAGCGGGGGGTTCTGGAAGGAGCTCATGAACAGCGACGCCAAGGAGTACGGGGGAAGTGGCCAGGGGAACTTCGGAGGGGCCGAGGCCGATTCGATCCGTTTCCATGGGCGTGACCATTCTCTGGCGCTGACGCTGCCTCCGTTGGGCGTGGTCGTCTTGAAAAAGGACGCGGATGGGAAGTGAGGACCTCGGCCATACTGCAATTGAACAAGCATCGCGTTTGGAGAAATCGCCAATGAAGCCCTTGCCTCTGACTCCAATCCACGGGTGGCTGGTTGAAACAAGACGCGCACTGCACCGGATTCCCGAGCTTGGGTACAGGGAGCTCAAGACAGCCGCTTTCATTGCCGAGCAACTGAGGGCGCTCGGAGTGGAATGTCGAAGCGGGGTTGGCGGAACCGGGATCGTTGCCCGCATCAAAGGGCGGCGGCCGGGTCCGACCCTTGCCCTCCGAGCGGATATGGATGCGCTTCCCCTGCAGGAGCAAAACCAGGTCGACTACCGATCGGAGCATCCGGGTGTCATGCATGCGTGCGGTCATGACGGGCATGTGACGATGCTGCTCGGAGTCATTCGGACCCTGGTGGACCAAGCATGGCATCGGGACGGTGCTGGCTCAAGGGTCTTCGTCTTTCAGCCGGCCGAGGAAGGGGGGGCCGGGGCTCGAGCAATTCTGGATTCCGATGTGGAGGAGCTCAAGGACGTCTCGGCGTACTTTGCGGTGCACTTGCATCCCGAGCTTCCCGCAGGCCAGGTCGGGCTTTCCTTGCGCGTCAGCAACGCGGCGTCCGATGCAATCAAGATTCGGCTGACCGGGAAGGGCGGACACGGGGCGCAGCCGCATCTGTGCGTGGACCCCATCGTGGCCGGAGCCCATTTGGTCACGGCACTCCAGAGCATCGTCAGTCGAAACGTCCATCCCCTGGACAGTGTTGTGCTCACCATCGGCCGCTTTCGGGCCGGGACGGCTTCCAACATCATTCCGCAGGAAGCGGTGCTGCAGGGGACCCTGAGAACGCTTGACGAAGGGGTTCGCAGCAGGGTGCTGGCGCGTTTGGAGAGCATTGCGCGCGGCGTGGAAGCCAGCCACGGTGCTCGAGTCAAACTGACCGTGACCCCCGGTTATCCGCTTCTGGTGAACGATGAACATGCGGCCCGGTTTGCGATGGAACGGGCCCGGGGTCTGCTCGGACCGGAGTGCGTTCACGAAGAGCGGCCTCGCATGGGCTCGGAGGATTTTGCCTACTTTCTCCAGCGGGCGCCCGGGGCATTGATCCGGCTCGGGTGTCATGATCCGAGCCTTGGGTTTCGGTACGGCCTTCATTCACCCTGTTTCGACATGGACGAGCGCGCTTTGGATGTGGGAGTGCTGTTGTTCCTGGATCTCTTGGATCACTACGGGTCTGGGACCGATAGCTGATCAATCCTGGAGCCGAGGCGGACCCGTTTCGCGGAGATCGAATCGCCGTCCACGGATCACCAGGTAGAAGTGGCCCGAGTCATGGTCCTGGGCAAGGTACTTGGCCAATTCGTAGTAAGCTGATTTTCCGAATCGGGCAGGCAATTGGCGGGATGTTGCATGGGTGTAGAGGGCAGCCCCTTCTCGGCCGACCGTGAGTGCTTCCGCATTGAGCTGCTCCCGTCTTCCGTCCTCCAATTCGATCTCCACGCCGAGAAGCGCGCCGTCCTGGGTTACCTCAACGTGTACGTACCGAATCCAGATGGGGACATCCGCAACTCGCACCGGATGGACTTCGCCTTCACACCGAACGAAGAAGGCGCCGTGGCGGACAAATAGGGAGCGGCTCAAAATCCGGAACAGCTCGGGGTCTGAAACGAGGTTCCCTTCGCAGAACCAGCGGCCAAACTCATCGATATGGTAATCATAGAGATGCTGCTGGCTCATGGCCGGAATGCTTCAGGCGGTGTTAACGGTATTGGGGTTTGCGTCTGCGCTGCAAGCGCCCGGTGACGAGACCAATGGCCCAGCCTCCGGCCAGCACCGCGGCACCCGCCATGAACCATGTGATGTTTTGGGAGAGCTTCAGGTTCTCGTTCTCTTGGAGGAGGGCCTGGTTGGTGGCCTGGACCGATGACAGAGCTGCCTTGGTCTGATCAAATTCCTCTTTGAATTTCATGTAATTGGCAGAGCCGCTTTTCAGGGCCTCATAGCTGGCCTCCACCTTGGCGATCTTGTCCGATAGGTCCTTTTCGCGCTTGGCGAAGTCTGCCTTTTCTTTTTCCATCGCCTTGATGGCTTCCTTCAATGACGCGTTCTCCAATTCAATCCCCTTCGACTGCACCTCTTCCGGGGACTGTGCGGTGAGAAACCTGGAAAGAACCCAGCCCACACGCGAGTCCTCGGGACCATCGAACAGCCGCACCTTGCTCCAATCATTGCGTGTGGTGAGCACTTCCAACCCCGTGCCGGGCGGCAACATTCTCATGACCCTGTTCTGGGTGCCGGGACCACTGCGAAAAGCGATTTCGTGGGCTTCAGTCACATAGGACTTGGCCGCCCAGCTAGGGGTCGAGCCGAAAAAAAGAGCTCCAAGCAACAATACTGTGCCAATAATGACGTACGGATTGTAGCGTCTCATGCCGTTTCCTCTTTGAGCTCAGGGTATCTGAGCCGTGGCAATGAGAGGATCAACGCTGCCCGCTCTCGCACTGTCCATGGAGCCGGCTTGCTTCAACCGCTTCTCGCAATGACCGGCGCCTCGAGCTGGAGGAGGCCCTGTATTTTTCCCCTCGAAACTGCTAAAGAGTGCCTGAAAATATGGGGGGCGATGTCCGTTTTGCCGGCTCTCCACCCCGCTTGCCACACAACATGGCAACGCACTGCGTCACCCGGTGCGCGAGTGGCGGCATTATAGATGCACTCGTTAGGGCAGGCAAGGAAAACCGGGCTCTTGCTGAAGCCGAGCGGATGAGGCTGGAATCACACGTCGGCTTTCTGGAAT
>CALBZH010000347.1 GCA_937889795.1 uncultured Syntrophobacteraceae bacterium
GAGATATCCACTCGTGACTGGAGTTCAGACGTGTGCTCTTCCGATCTAACGACTGGAGGAGCGGACGCGCCTGGATCTCGAGATGCTGCTTGAAATGGGCTATTGCAGCGGAATCGAAAATTATTCCAGGCACCTGGACGGCCGCGAGCCGGGATCCCCCCCGGCGACCCTGTTCTCCTACTTTCCCAACGACTGGCTGCTGTTTGTCGATGAAAGTCACATCACCATCCCTCAGATTCGGGGCATGTTCCGAGGAGACCGGTCGCGCAAGGAGACCCTTGTTCGCTACGGATTCAGGCTGCCATCTGCTTTGGACAACCGGCCCCTGTGCTTCGAAGAGTTCCAGCGAAAGGTAAGCCAGGTGGTGTATGTCTCGGCTACACCGGGACCCTACGAGCTGGAGCGGACGCAGGGCCAGGTGGTGGAGCAGATCATTCGGCCAACTGGTCTGGCCGATCCCAAGATCGAGATTCGTCCCGCGGATTTCCAGGTGGACGACCTCATCGGAGAGATCCGGAAGCAGGTCGAAAAGGGTCGGCGCGTCTTGGTCACGACACTCACCAAGCGAATGGCGGAGGATCTCACCGAGTATCTTGCGGACCTTCATATCCGGGTACGTTACATGCATTCTGACATCAACACCCTGGAGCGAATCGAGCTGGTTCGGGATTTGAGGCTGGGGGAATATGATGTGCTCGTGGGGATCAACTTATTGCGTGAAGGGCTGGACATTCCCGAGGTGTCCCTCGTGGCCGTGCTCGATGCAGACAATGAAGGATTTCTGAGGTCCGAGCGGTCACTCATCCAGACGGCAGGCCGTGCCGCCCGCAATGTTGACGGGCTGGTCATTCTCTATGCCAATCAGATGACGGACTCCATCCGCCGGGCCGTTGAAGAAACCGAGCGAAGGCGCACCATCCAGCTCGAGTACAACGAAGCCCATCACATCGTACCCAAGACAATAGAGAAGGAAATCACGGATATCCTGGCCGAGTACAAAGAGTCCGCCAAGCCGATCCGAACGGACCTCCTCATGGAGGCCCAAGAGCTTTGGGACACGAAGGTTGACTCCGCAACGGACGAGCGGATCCGCAAGATGGAGAAGGAGATGAAGGAGGCGGCTGCCAAACTGGAATTCGAACAGGCCGCATTGCTTCGTGACCAGATCAAACAGCTTAAGGCCCGGCAGTTGCTCGTGCAATGAGGGCAACGCTCTGATGAGAAAATCGGATGGATGGGCAAACACCGAAACAGATGCTGAGGAACCGATTGACCGCGCAACCGGGGGAGGGAAGACGCAGGTCGACTTTGAGCGGCGCGGGGCAGATTGCCGAGCGGATCAGAAAGCTCCCGTTCTATAAAGAGGCACTTCACATACTCTGCGCTCCGGTCTCAGGCCTCTTCCAGATTCGCCTGAATGGGCTCATGGACGGCAAAACGGTAACGATCCCAACGCAGGGATTGGGAAAAGGGTTTGTCATGCTGGACCCCAAAGCAATCCCTTCGACCCAGCGATTTCAGGCGGCCCGACTGCTGGGAAACGTCCTAAAAGAACGCCGTATCCCGTACGACCGCCCTTTACCGCTCCCCATCGATCTCGCGGTTACCGACGCGCTCGCGGCCGATGGTGACGGCAACATTCTGGGAGACGGGGCGGGGCATTTGGATCTCCAAATCGCAATCCTGAATCATCTTGGGTGGTTGAGCTCGGAGGTGGTTTTGGTCGCGGTCGTCGCAGAGGAGAACTTTCTTCCGGCTGTCCCTGGAGAAGAAATGGATGTGCGCACGCATTGGATTGTAACTCCCGACCGGGCCATTCGCACCTCGGCTTCCGGATTTCCCCAAGCGCAAATCCGTTGGGATAAGCTCGCACTTCGCAGCATCCGTAGGAATGCAGCTCTTTTCCACCTGCACAATTCTATTCGGAAAGGGATAGCTTGATTCCTCGTTCATGCTTGATACTTATAGTAAAATTCTCTTGATCTGACTTGAATGAGTCTTTATTGTAAGCGTCCAACTGCTTACGCAGGATCGATTCTTTTTTGAGATAGGAACAGGCACCTATGAAATTCCGTTCTTTGAACCTCGTTGTTTTGGCGTTGCTGACTCTCTTGGCACCCGTAACCCATGTCTTTGCTGAAGAAGAGGTTTTCACTGCGACGCTCACCCGGTATCCTTATCAAATTCCGAACACCACGGTTATTGGCTCACCGACCTGGATCAAAGTCAAGAAGGGGGACACGCTTCTCGACATCGCCAGACGCAACGGCTTGGGGTGGAATTCCATCGAAGATGCCTATCCCAAACTAGACGCCTGGGTGCCTCCGGTCGGATTGAAGCTCTCGCTGCCCACGACATGGATCCTGCCCCCGAGTCAGCACTATCAGCTTGATCAACATCCCTGAGCTCAGGATCTACTTCTTCGAGAAAGGCACATCCCAAGTCCAGACCTATCCGATCGGGATCGGGGACGAAGGCTGGGAAAGTCCTCTCGGGACGTTCAGCATCGTGGAAAGACGGACAAACCCAACCTGGTACATCCCTGCATCCCTCCAGGAAAAGTACGGGATGGCCAGCATGCCTCCCGGCCCGGAGAATCCATTGGGCGAATTCATGCTGAAGTTTTCCGCCGGGGCCTACGGCGTTCACGGGACGGCGCAACCATGGGGGGTAGGACGCCTCGTGAGTCACGGATGCATTCGATGCTACCCGGAGCACATCAAGCTCCTCTTCCCTCAGGTCCCCGTAGGGACAAAGCTGGAAATCATTTATGAGCCACTAAAGATCGGTCAGCGGAACGGACATGTCTTCGTGGAAGCCCACTCGGACGTTTACCAAAAGATTCCCAATTATTCACAATATGCAGAACAGAAACTGGCTCAATGCCCTTATGCGGACCGGGTTGATCGAAGACGGTTCACGATGGCCATAAACCTGCGCAGTGGAGTGCCCACCGACGTCACCAAAAGCTCTTATGGTGACACTTCCTTGAAAGTTGTTGATTTGACGCAGTAGTGATGCTAAGGGAGACGTCTAAAGAAGCTTGAATTTATAAGGGTCCCCAAAAAAATGTTCTTGATTTTGTGAATTTTCTAGAGTAGCGTTTTCGCACTAGCAGTCATAGGCTCGAATAAACGCCACTTGGCGCCTTTTATGAAGTTACTCACATGACGGAAGGAGGTGGGAAGAGGGCAATCGGAGGAGTTTCGTTTAAAGCGTGGTTGTTCGATAAGTAGTTGGAATTTATGTGAAGATCGAAAGATTTTAAGGAGGAAAGAGAATGAAGAGAATCATGGCGGTTATGATGATGGTAGCCCTGGCTTTCACGATGATCTCCGGTTGCGCATGCGGCGATGCCAAGAAGTGCACCGAGCTTTGCCAGGCAGCTCTGGACAAGGCCCAGCAGATTGA
Organism: uncultured Syntrophobacteraceae bacterium; assembly: GCA_937889795.1. Taxonomy (GTDB): domain Bacteria; phylum Desulfobacterota; class Syntrophobacteria; order Syntrophobacterales; family Syntrophobacteraceae; genus CALBZH01. The sequence goes on from CALBZH010000347.1 coordinate 3,412, forward strand.
GCAGTCCTGCGCAGCTAGCGCCCGGGCAGCCGAAGCCTCCGCCCAAAGAGCAGAAGCAGC
>CALBZH010000348.1 GCA_937889795.1 uncultured Syntrophobacteraceae bacterium
GACCACCGAGATCTACACTCTTTCCCTACACGACGCTCTTCCGATCTGTCCGGGCAAAGCCCCTCCACCTGGCCGTCGAGGAAAGCGCGAAGCGTTTCGCGATAGCTCCTGCGGCATTCCTGGCACCCGAGGGAATTGAGGTGCAGCACGACTCCGGTCAGTCCCAGCCGCTCCAGGAACAGGCGGAGCATGGTCATGATCTCAGCATCCAGCATGGGGTCGTCCATGCCGAACACCTCGGCGTCGATCTGGTGGAACTGGCGGTAGCGGCCTTTCTGGGGGCGCTCGTGCCGGAACATGGGTCCGATGGCATAGAGCTTTCGCGCAACGGGGTCTGCGTTGAGGTTGTGCTCGATGAAGGCGCGAACGATGGATGCTGTCGCCTCGGGGCGCATGGCCAGCATGTCACCCTTGCTGTCGGGGAAGGCGTACATCTCTTTTTCGACGATGTCGGTGCTCTCCCCGATGCTCCGCGCAAAGAGCTCGAGCTTTTCAAGAACCGGCGTTCGGATCTCACGGTAGCCAAAGTCTTCCAGGATCTGGCGTGCCGTGGATTCAACGTGATGCCACCAGCCGATCTGGCCGGGCAGAATATCGTTCATGCCCTTGATGGCCTGAAGTGTCCGCATGGGAAGACCTTTCATCGACAAACGTACTTAACTTGTGGACGCACAATCAAAAACTGAAATTACTAGAAAACGGTCCCGGGAATGTCAAGGAAAAGATCCACGCTTTTGGCATGGGGACTTGATGGCTGTCCCGCGATCCCGGTCGTGTTATACATCCTGTGGACCGAAATGCGGGCAACGCATGCAAACAGGGAGAAGTGGAACCGGAAGATGGCGACTCACGAGGAATGGCTCGGCGCGAGCGATGGACCTGGACGACTGATCGAAGACCAATGCATTCAATGTGGCATCTGCCAGAAGCACTGTGCTTTCCTCCGCCGATATGGCGATCCCAAGACGATTGTCCAGTCGCTGGAGGGCCAACCCACCTCCCGTATTGAAAATATGGCCTTCGAGTGCAGCCTGTGTGGCCTGTGCACCTCCGTCTGCCCCAAGGATCTGAGCACGGGGGCGTTGAGCCTCGACTTGCGACGGGAGCTTGTCAGCCGGGGGAAAGGCGTCTATCGCGCTCACAACCGACTTCTGAGCTTCGAGCGGCGGGGGAGCTCGGCGCGCTACGCCTATCATCGGGTGCCTCAGGGCTGCGACACCGTCTTTTTTCCAGGGTGCGCTCTCGCCGGAACGCGCTCGAAGAAAGTGCTCCAGCTCTACGAACGCCTTCAGGGTGCCATCCCGCGGCTTGGTATCATCCTCGACTGCTGCACCAAGCCGTCCCACGATTTGGGGCGCATGGAGTACTTCCTGCAAACCTTCGGACGCTTGTGCGAATCCCTGGTGCGGCGCGGTGTCACTCGAGTCTTGACCGCCTGTCCCAGCTGCCACGACGTTTTCCTGCGCTACGGGGGAGACCTGGGGGCGCAGACCGTCTACGAAGCGCTCGTGGAACGGGGGCTCCACCCGCCACAGGCGGTTTCGGGGACGGTGACAATTCACGATCCCTGTGCGACACGGTTCGTGGAGCGAGTCCACCAGGCGGTCCGAGGCGTGGTGACGCGGATGGGGCTCACGGTCCGGGAGATGGCTCACCAGGGACGCACCACCCTGTGCTGCGGCGAAGGCGGGGCCGCCCACTTCATCGCCCCCGAATTGCCGGCCGAATGGGCGGCTGCGCGACGCGAGGAATCGCACGGGCTTCCGGTGGTCACCTATTGCGCTGGCTGCGTTGGCATGCTGGGGCGAACGCTGCCCATGGTTCACCTGATCGACCTGCTGTTCGAGCCCGAACGGGCTCTCAAGGGCAAGGCCCGGGTTTCGCGAGCGCCGTTCACCTATGTGCGCCGACTTCAGTTGAAAAAACGGTTGAAGAGCCTCGATCGCCCGTGATGTGGCGAAAGGGTGGGTTGTGCCAGGTCAGACAGAGGAATCATGCGGATCGGCGCACGTCCTCTCTCCCGCTGGGAGAGGAACAAGGTGAGGGGGAAGTCCTCTTTGTGAGCCCCTTCATTCCAGCCCTCTCTACCGAAGGAGCGAGGGAGGAGAGCGATCTTATTGCATCCGGTGATGAGAAGGAGGGAGCCATGAGCCGAGTTGCATTGGCCAAGACCGCGGACCGGAGGCAAGGCGTCCGAGCCTCCGTGGCGGCGCTGCGAATCGAATCCCCCCGAGGGAAGGACGTGCTCATCAAGCCCAATTTCAACACGGCGGACGCCTGCCCGGGATCGACCCACAACGACACGCTAGTCGCCCTTGTGGATGAGCTGTGGGCCATGGGCGCTCGGTCCATTAGCCTGGGAGAGCGCAGCTATCCTCCGACCATGGAGGTCATGCGCGACAAGGGAGTCATCCCATTGTTGGAAGAGCGCGATGTCCGGATCATTGACTTCGACAGTCTCCCCAAGTCCGATTGGGTGGAGGTTCGACCCGACGGCAGCCACTGGCAGAATGGATTCCGCGTCGCGCGGCCCATTCTGGAAGCCGACTTCCTGGTTTCCACGTGCTGCCTGAAAACACACCAGTACGGGGGCGTCTTCACGATGTCCCTCAAGCTGCACGTGGGAGTCGTCCCCACCTCCCGCCATGGGTTCAGCACCATGAGCGAGCTGCACGGCTCCCCGCACCAGCGGAAGATGATCGCCGAGATCAATACCCCGTTCCAGCCCAAGCTCGTGGTCTTGGACGGGGTCGAGGCCTTCGTGGATGGGGGCCCCATGACCGGCAAACGCGCTCGGGGCGATGTCTTCCTGGCGTCGTCGGATCGCGTAGCCATCGATGCGACGGGCCTGGCCATCCTCAAGATGCTGGGGAGCAACGCGGCCATCATGAACAGGCGAATCTTTGACCAGGAGCAGATTGCACGCGCAGTCGAGCTGGGTCTCGGGGCTTCATCGCCCTCGGAGATCGATCTCGTTGCGGCGGATGAAGGCAGCCGAGAAACCAGCGACAGGGTTCGGCGAATCCTGCGGCGGGAGATCCTGCTTGATCGCACGGGCGTTTGAACGGGGTCAGCTCCTGCCCAGCAGCTCCTGTTTGAGCGAGTCGCTCAGGGGACGGGGAGCGAGCCACATGGCGAAGACCGCTACCGCGAGAATGCGGCTCCGAGGATAGCGCTCGGCCATGGTGAGCGAAAGCGGGCCTCAGCTGCATCCGGGCTCGGAATCAGGTGCTCAACGTCTTGCGGTGGTTCCATCGGGCGACCGTGCGATTGACAGGTGTCTGCCGTGCATGTATACGAATTTCGAATGCTTGCGATGGTGCGTAGGCAGTTTGCCACTTCCCAAGGTCTTTCTCAACAGTCTCGCGGGAGAGTCCTCTCATGCGCCCTAAGATCCTGAGTGTGAGTGCAGTCGTTGCGGTTGCCGTACTCTGGGTTGCCATTTCCTCCCATCAATCAAGCGCCACGGAGATCCAACTGGCGGACCGAGGTGCTATCTTCACGCTCCCCGTGACGATCAACGGAAGCATGACCCTGCATTTCATGGTGGATACCGGCACACCCGCAGTGGTTATTCCTGATGACGTCGCCTCTACGCTGGTTCACTCCGGGACAATCAGACAAGGTGATTTTCTGCCTGGCAGTCCGTATCGATTGACCGATGGAACTGTTCTTAAGAGCTCGCGATTCAACATCCATGAATTTGAAATTGGAGGCGTGAGAGTAGATAACGTGGCATGCTCGATTGATTCTGAGGTTCCAGAGTTGGTATTGGGAGAGGACCTCTTGAACAGATTTGAAACTTGGGAACTGGATAATAATCGACATGTTTTGATATTGGGTCATTTGAAACGTTTAATGGTTCCTCAGAAAGATATATCGTTTGATTCTGACAACATTGCTAGAAGTCAACCTCTATTATCTCCTTTATCTGAAATGAATAAATCAGAAAAAGTGATAAAACGAAAACAAATTATTTTTGACGTCAAACAGAATAGATTTGGATCCTTTCATTATCAGGTAAGAAAGGTGCCAAACGATGATATATTTAAATTTAATCTAATGGTAGATAATCGTTCGATTTTCACCGATGAAAGTTATATGCAGGTGCCTCCTTTACGCCTTCTTAAAGACACACCGTCTTCTGGTTGTCAAAGTGCAATCACTTCTCTTTACTCAGGAGGTGCGCATTGTTGTACGACGGCCATACTGCTCACCATATGTGGGGAGAAGGAAAAGGCTTTTTCGGTCGATGTTGGCCATGGAAGCCTGGAGCAGCTGCAATTCTTGGATTTGAAGAAGGATGGAAGCCGCCAGATATCCGTACCGGACTTCACGTTTTCTTATTACAACATCGACGACCAGCGATCCCTTTCGTTTGCCGATTCCCCCATTTGCAGACGGCTCCTGGTGTTTGATGGAGCAAGATGGGCTCCTGATTCCGTTGGCGAGCACCCTCGATTCTACCGTGATCTGCTCCAAAAGACTGAAAGAGGAGCAAGGAGGTCGAAATCAGGCTCGATGGATGAGGGGGAGGCGGTCTCGTCTGCGATCATAAAAGCGTATTATGCGCTCATGGCCGGCGAAAGCGATCAGGTTTGTCAAAAGATCCTCGCCACCGGATTGCCCCGGTCCTGGCAGGGCGTGAGGACTCAAGTGCATCAGGACATCAAGAGCGCCGTGTCGTCCTTTCAGCCCGTCAAGCCACTTTACTGAAACGATTTCATGCAGAGCCGGCCTTTGGGGAGCCTGTGCGGCCGGGGAGGTGAGGACGGTGAGCGTTCGACGGGCCCGGGCTGCCCTCCACGGTGTCTTTTCCCACGTCGCCATTGATTGCCCTGACCACAGCACCTCGGAAATGAAGACCCGTATCAAGCCTTTGCCGCCTCCCTCAAGGCAGGCTTCTTGATTGCGATCAGCAGATAGGAGAGGCGCAGCAGGAGGATCGATCCCAGGCATAGAAACACGAAGCCGATGATGAAAAGAAGCCCCTCCGCTCCTTCCGTGTTGAAGAACGTGTTGGGGATCTTTACCACTTCGACGACCACTTCGGTGAAGAGTCCCAGCAGGAGGATGCACAAGCCGTAGAAATGGGAAAGATGGTCCGTGGCCTCCTCGATGTCGCTCAAATAACGTGGATAAAGGCCTAAGAAGCTCATCAGGGAGTCACGCTCCTCCAGCGCCACGCCGTACGCGACGAAAATGACGCTGATTCCGTCGAGAAGCTCTTCGATCTCGTTGAAATCATTCCCCGGAGCATGGAACAGCCTGTAGGCATGAAACAACGAGCACAGCGTGATCATCGTGATGATGACATTGAAGCAGATCGGAAGAGCACACGTCTGAACTTCAGTCACGAGTGGATATCTCGTA
>CALBZH010000349.1 GCA_937889795.1 uncultured Syntrophobacteraceae bacterium
CCACCGAGATCTACACTCTTTCCCTACACGACGCTCTTCCGATCTGGACCGGAAAAGGTCCCACACACGTAAATCCCCGCCTTGCTGGTCGTGACGGGCTCAAAGGAGGACGTCACCGCAAAGCCGTCCCCGCTCAGGTCGATGCCAATCGAGCGGGCCAGGCGCAATCCATCCGCCGATGGCTCCATACCGACCGACAGCACCACGAGATCGAACTCTTCCTTGACCTGCTTGCCCTCGTCCGTGATGTAGCGCAGGTAGATGTCGTCCTCGCCCCTCCCCGGCTCCAAGGAATGCACGCGGCACCGGCGGAATCGAACCCCTTTGCCCCGGGCTCGCTCGTAATAGCGCTCGAAATCCTTCCCGTGCGTTCGCATGTCGATGAAGAAGACCGTCGCGTCCAGCTCCTTCACGTGGTCGGCGGCGATCACCGCCTCTTTGAGGGCGGTCATGCAACAGACCGAGGAGCAGTAGCCGTGGGAGGACTTGTTGTAATCCCGGCTTCCGACACACTGCAGGAACGCGATCTTCTTGATCTCTTTGCCGTCCGAGGGTCGGCGCAGCTCACCTTCCGTCGGTCCGGACGCCGAGAGATACCGTTCGAGCTCAAGCGACGTGATCACGTTGGGAAACATCCCATATCCCCAGGTGCGCACTCCCTGGGGACTGAACGGCTTGTAGCCCGGAGCCAGGATGATGGAGCCCACCCGCAGCGTGATCTCCTTCTCCGAATCCTCGAAGTGCACGGCACCCGCAGGACAGACCTCGGCGCACACGCCGCACTTGCCGCTGTTCAGCCGGATACAGACGTCCGGGTCGATTTGGTACTTGAGGGGCACGGCCTGGGGATATTTGACATAGATGGCTTTTCGCGTCCCAATGCGCTCGTTGTAGTCGTCCCTGACGCTCTTCGGACACTGACGCGCGCATTCGCCACAAGCAATGCACTTGTCCATATCCACGTAACGCGGATAGCGGCGCAGACCGACCGTGAACTGTCCCAGTTCCCCTTCGACCCGCACCAGCTCCGTCAGGGTCATCAGATCAATGTTCAAGTGCCGACCGCACTCCACCAGCTTTGGCGACAGGATTCACATGGAGCAGTCGTTGGTGGGAAAGGTTTTGTCCAGTTTGGCCATGGAGCCACCGATCGCTCCGGTTCGCTCGATCAGGTGAACAAAAAAACCGCTGTTGGCGAGATCAAGCGCCGCTTGAACGCCGGCAATCCCGCCCCCGACCACCAAAACTGACCCCAGTTTTTCCAGCAGCATCATCCGTCCTCGTTTCTCCTACACGGGAAGATCTTCATCGGTGTCAGGTCAATCTCCCGATTGCAGCCACAAAGAGCGGATTACCCCGACACCTGACACCCGAAACCCGGTCGCCGCACACCACCCGGCCAAGCTCTGTGCGCTCAGCGCTCAAGAGTCACCAGCGAGTCGGCAACCAGCTCCCAGAGATACTTCACTTGAACATCCAGGTCATATTCCTTGCGAAGGCTTTTCATGATCTGGTCCCGGCAGTTGTGACAGGGAGCAATCACCAGTTTTGCCCCACTGTTGGCAATCTGGCGCGCCTTGAAGCCGCCGTGGAGAACGCGCTCCTCCCGGAATGGCATCGCCCAGGCACCCCCTCCCGCCCCGCAGCAGTAGCTCCCCTCATGGCTCGGAACCATATCCACGAAATTCGGAGCACACTGACGCGTGATCCATCGACCCTCTTCGAAGTAGCCGTGGCCGAATGTCTTGAGGGATCTCCGGCCGTAATGGCAGGGGTCGTGATAGGTGGTCAGCTCCCGGTGGATCGAGTCGCTCACCTGAATTCTCCCTTCCTTCAGGTAACTCATGAGCAGGTCGAAGATGGACACCACCTCGAAGCTTTTGAGATCGTCCTTGAACCAGCGATTCAACCCGTACCGGGTTGCAAAGTAGCCATGACCTCATTCCGGGAGAAGGAGCGTCTTGCACCCCAGCCGGTACATGTTCTCCACCTGGTGGCCAACGATGGCTTTCACCGCCGCTTCGTCCCCGGTAAAAAGCCCCCAGTTCACCCCCTCCCAGTTCTCGGAAGGGATCGTCCAGGATTCGCCAGCCGCATGGAAGATCCTCCACCAGAACTTCATGTCGTCCGGCTCCGCGAAGGGCTCCTTGGAATTGACGGAAACCAGCAGGTTGGCCCCCTTGACGTCGACGGGGGCCGTGAACGTTCGCGCCCCCTCCTCGACCATGTCCACCGCCAGGTCGTTCAGGAGCTGGACGAAGTCTTCCTTGGGAATGCCGAGGTTGTTCCCTTTTTCGATGCACATGAGCACGCCCTTGTGAAGCGGGCCCGGCACTTTTTGGCGATCGCGCAGCCCGCGGACGCGCGTCAGAACCTCGACGATCTCGATATTCATGGGGCAGGACTCTTCACACTTGCCGCACAGCGTGCATTTCCAGGCCCATTGCGATTCGATCAAATCCTGCTCCAACCCCAGTGTCACCATCCGAAGGGCTTTCCTGGGATCGAGCCCGTCGACGCCGGAGATCGGACAACCGCTGGCGCAGCTGCCGCAGGTCAGGCAAAGATCCCCCCACTGTGCGGTGGGTCGGAGCGCCTCTGCCTTGGGCCGTACCTGACGAAGGTTCTCCTGGAGCAGACCGTAGTCCTTCTCTTCCTCCGCGGATGCACTCCGCACGTATTTGAGGCGCAGCGTGGAGCGATCGATCCCGAACTCGTGGCACAACTTGCCGAAATCGTTCTCCGAGACCAGGTAACGCTTCCCGCTGACGGACCGCGTCGGAAGCTTGCCGCTCTTGATCCAGTTGCGAACGGTGTTGCGGTGTACGCCCAACTGCTCGGCCAGCTGGTTGATGCGCAGAACGATCATGCCGTCCCCCTCGATGAGCGATCCACTGCGGGTCTCTTTGCACTCCCAAGTGCAAGGAGATCCACAAAATTGCACAAATTGCATAATGTGCACAACCGATAAACCGTCGACTCGGAAAAGTCAATCCATTTCCCGCCCCGCTTCCAGCTTGACCCCCTGCCGCCCCTTTGCTAGAAGGGCTACGGTGAGTCAGCCAACCCACGCCTTGAGCGACCGGACGATCATTCCTCCCGGGTTGATGAAAGAGAGTGAACGAAGACTTGGAAACGCGGCAAATTCTGCTTGGCAACGAAGCCATCGCCCTGGGACTGCTCGAGTCGGCCTGCACCGTGGCGACCTCCTATCCCGGAACCCCTGCATCCGAAATCCTTGCCACCCTGGCTCGTCTAAAGGACCGTGACAAGCTCCCCATCCACCTGGAATGGTCCATCAACGAGAAGGTCGCCTTTGAGGTCGCCCTCACGAACAGCTTCGTCGGCCGGCGCTCGGCGGCCATCATGAAGCAGGTGGGATTGAATGTCGCGGCCGACCCCCTCATGAGCGCCGCCTACACGGGCGTCAAGGGCGGATTCGTCTTGATCGTCGCCGACGATCCAGGACCGCACAGCTCCCAAACGGAGCAGGACAGCCGGATGTACGCCATGATGGCCAAGATTCCCGTTCTGGATCCGTCTTCCCCCGAGCATGCCCGCGACCTGGTCTGCGAGGCGTTCCGGCTATCCGAGCGCTACGAGATCCCAGTCATGCTCCGGTCGACCACCCGCGTGTGCCATGCCCGCCAGGACCTCGAATTGAGGCCGTTTACAACCGATCCGCGTCCGCCCGCGTTCGACAAAGACCCCACGCGCTGGGCGGCCACGCCCAAATTCAGGCTCTCGTTGCACCACCAGTTGAACGGGAAGATTGCCACCATCGGTTCGGAACCGTCTTGTCTCCCCCGCCTGATCAACGAAAAGCTCCTCCGGGACACAGCCGACCATGCGGGCGCAGACCTGGAGGCTCCAGCGTCCGCCGGGGTCCGGCGGCACCCTTCGGATGCTCCTGGCGAACAGGTGGCGATTGTGGCATCGGGCGTTGCCCTGGCGCATGCCCAGGAGGTGCTCGGAGACCTTGGTCTTCTCGACGCGATCCCTTTGTACGCCGTTCCAATGCCCCATCCGCTCCCTCCTGCGTTTTCGCAGGACATCCTTTCCAGGTATGAGCGGATTCTCGTGCTTGAAGAGACCGATCCTGTCATGGAGCTTCAACTGCAGAGCAGGGAGAAAGTCAGCGGGCGCTTCAACGGTACGGTTCCCTCCGCCGGGGAGCTTCTGCCCGAAGGAGTCGAGAGGATTCTGCGGGGATTTCTCGGTCTGCCTGCGTCGCCGGAGATCGTCGGGCCAGGCGGCGGGGGCCGCAGACCCACCCTTTGCGCGGGCTGCCCCCATCGGGCCGCTTTTTTCGCCATTAAGAAAGCGTTCCCGAAGGGAATCTATCCCGGAGACATCGGCTGCTACACGCTGGGGCTCAACCTGGGCGCGGTCGACACCGTCCTGTGCATGGGGGCAGCCATCAGTCAGGCATCGGGATTCTACCACGCCTTCAAGGCGGTGCGTGAGGATTTTCCGCCCATCTGTGCGACCATTGGCGATTCAACGTTCTATCATGCAGGCATCCCGCCTCTGATCAATGCGGTCGTCCAGGGAGCCCGATTCGTGCTCGTGATCCTGGACAACAGCACGACCGCCATGACGGGGCACCAGCCGAC
>CALBZH010000350.1 GCA_937889795.1 uncultured Syntrophobacteraceae bacterium
CGAGCGGCATCTGAAGGACGTGGCGAAAAGGGCCTGCGCCTGGCTCGCCGAGCAGCTCGAAGCATCCGGCATGTCCGCAGCCCAGCTCCGCTCGGCCCGACAATTCCAGGACCTCTATCGAGGAATCTGCCACCGATCCGGGATCTTCGCGCAAATCCCCAAATCCCTCCGGGATCGCTTGCTCCCGCGGATGCTCCAGCGATTGAACGACCACGAAAAGGACCTTCGAGCGGCCCTCGGCAACCGGGAGCTGCTCGAATCGACTGCTCGCGATCTGGGGATTCCGATTGCCCCGACCACCCTGGAGGGGCTCAGCCATTGGCAAGATCTGCTGCGAGAATCAGGACGGGTCGACTTCACCGACACGGGGCTGCTCTTGCGGCTCATGCAAATGAAAGGGATCCCGGCCTCCCTCCCGGCTTACGCCCACGTGATGGTCGATGAGGCCCAGGACTTCAGCGAGGTCGAGCTGGCGACGCTCGTTGCGGCCGCCGACGAGCGCCAGTCGGTGACCATTTGCGGAGACATGGCCCAGAAGATTAAAGGCGAATTTGACTTTGCGGGCTCGGATGGTTTTGCCGGCTTCATCGAGGGTCAGCAGGTCCGGATGGGAACCGGCCGGATTTGCGCCGACAGTCTCGTCGTCGGCTACCGGGCCACCCGACCCATCATGGATGCCGCGTGGCATGTGCTGGGGGAAAGACCGCCCATGACGATCCATCGGGACGGTGAGCCGGTGACGATCCTCGAGACAGCGAGCCATCAGGAGAGCCTCGCGCGATCGCGGGAGATTCTCACAGCCCACACGGTGGAACGGCCGAAGTCCCTTGTCGCGGTGATATGCTTGTACCCGCGGGATGCCGATCGACTGTTCCACGAACTGAAAGCCCTCGGGCTGGAGAAGCTTCGCCGGCATTCGAGGGATGATTTTACATTCGCTCCCGGCATCATCGTAACCAGTGCCCACCAGGTCAAAGGACTCGAGTTCTCCGCCGTCCTGGTCTTCAACCCATCGGCAAGCCAATACCGGGACAATCGTGAGCACCGGATGCTCCTTCACGTGGTTTTCACCAGGGCTGCCGATCATCTCTGGGTCGTTGGGCATCAGCCGCTGGCCTATGGGTTGGGTACTGACTGGCGGCGCGATGTCAGTCCTCCGCCGGCTTGAGGGTCGGCCATTCTTCATGGATCAGGTCCGGCTCGCCGCAATGACTCAAGATGAACGCGCGGGTCCGTTCCCGAAGCTCCAGCGCAGTCGCCCATGCGCTCCCACCGGATCCAGGAGCCGTCTCCTTCGGGTCGATCGGCTCGCCGATGCTGATTCGGATGGCACCGCGACGGGGGAGCCACGAGTCTGAGCGGAGGATCGAGCGTGTGCCTCGGATAGCGATGGGAACCACGGACATCCCCTGCTCCGCCGCGGTCAAGAAGGCGCCCATGTGGAATGGGAGAAGGCCGGGAACACGCGTGAAGGTTCCTTCCGCAAAGAAGACCAGGGGCCGCTCCGCCCCCTTGCGCTCTCCAATGCGCCGCGCATCTTCGACGCTCTTTTCCCGGTCGAAACGCTCGACAAAGTGCACCCCAAGCCGGCTCAACGGCAACCGCGTGCTCGCCCTCAGCGCCAGCTCCCCCTTGGCCACGACGCTCAAGGGGCGAGGAAGCGCCGCTGCCAGGACAAAGCTGTCCAGGTAGCTCGCGTGATTGGAAACCAGCACGCACGGCGCTTGAGAGGGAAAATTCTCCAGGCCATGGACGCTGATGCGAACCCCCGAGGCCCACGCCAGGAACCGCGCCGCCGCTCTCGCCGCAGCCCAGCACCAGGAGGGGCGCGGCAGGGCAACGATCAGAATCCAGATCAGGGGCGTTGCCAATCCGAACAAGGTCCACACGTAGGCCGCATAAAGCGCTGCCTGCACGTTCACCCAGATGCGGCGCCCCCGAGGTCGAACGCCCTCCGCAAGGATCCGGGCCACCTGGCACCAGGGCGGGCGCTCGGCTTTCCCCAGCCAGCCGCGCTCGTATAGCTCGCGGTTGGCGGATCGTCGAATCTTCCCGCTCGAGGTCTTGAGAACCGTGCGCGGCCCGACGAGAGCGACGTCATCGGGAGGCATCCCCAGCAGGTCGTTGGCCAGCTCGTTGATACGACTGCGCAGACGGTCGAGCGCCTCCGCACTCGTTTCGGACGTCTCCGCAACAATCACCAGCCGCTCGGTGGCCGATCCGGGATCCTGGCTCGCGAAGGCGACGACGCCCCCCTTGCGGACGCCGGGAACCTCTCCCACGGCTTCTTCCAGCTCCTGGGGATAGATGTTGCGCCCCGCACGGATGATGAGGTCCTTGGTACGCCCCGTGAGATAGATGTCGCCGTCCGCAATGTACGCGAGATCTCCAGAATTCAGCCAGTCCTTGTCAAACAACCGCTGGGTTTCTTCCGGATTCCGGAAATAGCCTCCCGTGGTCGAGGCCCCTCGAAATTGCAGTCGTCCTTCGTGGCGGTCAGGCAGCTCCCGCCCCGTCGGGTCGACAATGCGGACTTCATGTCCGGGAAGGGGGCGACCGCAGGCGGCAAAGCAGAGGGTCCGCGCATCCCCCTCCGCCGGAACGGCGCGTCCCTCGCTCACGAAAAGCTCGCGTCGGATCACGTCGATCACCGGTCCACGGTCCAGGGGAGGAAAGGCAAGCCCCACGGCGCTTTCCGCAAGCCCATAAACCGGCATCAGCGCTTCGCGTCGAAAGCCGCATGTTTCGAACCGCTCACAGAAGCGCTCCACGGTGGCTGGGCTGACCGGCTCCGCTCCGTTGAACGCGCCGCGCCAGCAGCTCAAGTCGAGGCCTGCGAGATCCTCGTCCTTGATCCGCTTCAGACAAAGCTCGTAACCGAAGTTGGGCGATGCGGACAGCGACCCACGAAAGCGGTGGATGGCCCTCAGCCACCGTTGAGGCCGTGCGATGAACTCCAGGGGTGACATGATCACGAGTGGCAGGGCGAAATAGAGACTGCCCAGCCAGGCTCCGATGAGCCCCATATCGTGATACAAGGGCAGCCAGCTGACGAAGACATCGTTGGACGACACCCGCATGGCCTCCCCCATCGCGCGGATGTTGGCAAGGAGGTTGTCGTGGGTGAGGATCACCCCTTTGGGGTTGCCGGTACTGCCGGAGGTGTACTGCAAGAAGGCCGTACTCCCCCCGCAGGCAGCCTGCTCGTAGGCGGCTCCAGACTCGGCGGCGAGCTCGGCAACCGTCGTTATGCTTCGCAGTCCCGGGACGAGCGATTTCAGCAGATGAGCGACCTTTTTCGCCTCCGGAAGCGTGACCAGGGTCACCGCCCCACAATTGCTCACGATGGTGCTGTTCCTCCGAAGGTGGTCCTCGATCTGGGACATCCGCGCGGGCGGGTATATGGGAACCGGAATCCCTCCGGCCAGAAGCACTCCGAAAAACGCATTGAAATAGTCCGCGCCGGTCGGCAGCATGATGACCACGGGCTCCGCCGTCTGGGCTCCCCGCCGCTGGAGTCCCGCGGCCACCGCCATCGCCTCCCGCTTGAGCGCCCGGTAGGTGACGATATCCCCATCGCCTTCGTCCTGGTAGAGGCGGATGTGCGCGCGGTCCGGATGGTGCGTTGCATGCCAGTCCAAGACGTCGAGCAAGGTTCGAGCCCCATGGGGAGGCGTCACGGCCTCTCCGGGGGATAGCGACATGACATCGGAGGCGGGGCTGGAGACCTTCCTGGCTCCCGCGCTTCGGACGGCACGCACAAGATCCCGCACCGACTCCGCATCGGCGAACACACGCTCCGGCACACTGACTCCGAAACGATCCTCGATCCGCGCGAGCAATTCGACCCGAGCCAGGCTGTCCAAGCCCAGCTCTCGATCCAGCGCGCTGTCCAGGGTGACGGGTCTTCCCCGCAGCTTCCCCGGATGCATCTCATCAACCAGGGCTTCAATTTCGCGGAGAAGCCCGACGGCGAGCGTTTCGTCATCGGCGGTGTGCTTCCCGGAAAGGGAGGTTGACTGCTTTTCCACGCTCGCACGTCCTCATGCCCTGAGTTTCGTGAATGAAAGGTGAAAACACCCGGCCTGTAGAGCCGGCACCCACGGCCAACCGTCTGCTCCACTCGCAGCGTCCGCACTGTTATG
>CALBZH010000351.1 GCA_937889795.1 uncultured Syntrophobacteraceae bacterium
ATCCTTCAAGGCGTCCGGAAAGGCATGGCGGGCCAAAGGTCGCTACGGGCGCCTCATCGGCCGCCCCCCCGCGGAGGGGAAGACGCTGGCTCAGGCCCTGACCGAGAAAGGCCGCGCCGCAGACCACGTGAAAATCGTTAATGCGGGCCTGAACAGTCTGAAGGAATTCGGCAAGGAGACGGCCCCCCAGTTTTCCGAGGAGGAGCTCGGGGCTGCCCTTCAGGCCGCGCGGCGGCTGGGACTCAAGACCATGGTCCATGCCAACGGCCGGATTCCGGTCCGTGACGCGGTTAACGGAGGGTGCACCTCGATCGAGCATGGCTTCTTCATGGGCCGCGAGAATATCGAGCGCATGGCGGAGCTCCAGGTGACCTGGGTGCCGACCGCCGTCACCATGAAGGCGTATTCCGAGCAGCTGCCCCGGGGCAGCTCGGAGGCGGATATGGCCGCGAGAATCTTTGATCATCAGTTGGAGCAGATAGCGGTTGCCCGAAGATGGGGCGTTCCGATGGCCGTCGGGACGGACAGCGGCAGTTTGGGAGTCAACCACGGACTGGCGCTGATCGAGGAGCTCAAGATCTTTATGGCGTGCGGGTTCAGTCTGGAGGAAGCCGTCGGGTGCTCATCGCTCGAAGGCGCCCGCCTGCTGGGGGTGAAGGGGGAGATGGGGCAGCTGAAGAAGGGCATGGACGCGACCTTCGTGGCCGTGGAGGGGAACCCGTCGCTGCTTCCGGATGCTCTCAAGGGCCCGGTTCAAGTCTTCGTTCAAGGGAAACCGGCACGCGCATAATGATGGAGGCGCTTCAGGAGCTGCTTCTCCGGATTTTCTTGATCGACATCTTGCAGTCCGGGCACCATTTCCCCCATGCGCCGTTTTCGATGAACGCGTCATGAACGTTGCTGTTGCCGCACCGAGGGCATTGCATGCTGACAACCGGTCTCGCCTGGTCGCTCGCTTCGAGATCCAAGCCGCACAACGAGCAGAGCTTCCCGATGGGGTCTACCATTGCATTGCAGAACGAGCAAAGGACCTTCGGCTTTTTGTTTTGCATGAAGACGTAGGTGAGCGCAACGGGGCCGCCCAGGCTGCAAAAGATGAGGACTTTAAGATCCCGCTCACCCTTGGAGTTAGCGATCATGACCGAAATGATCCCGCACAGCACCCATAGACTGATCAGCATAATCATGTGTGTCTCCAGTTACGCCCGTGGAGGATGAGATCTTGCGTTTTGTGAGGATGTCTTCTCGATTCCGACTTGAAGACTGTCGGAATGATGCCTGAAGGGCCATCTCCATCCGTCATGCCGGGGAAAGCCGGCATCCAGGGTGGTTACGGAAAAGCCACGTCTTAAACGCAGCAAGTATAGATCGTTTCAACCGTTTCACAAAACTCTTCCTTCTATTGTATGGCGCCGCACCCAAGGTTGGATCTCGATCCGTGTGCCGATGGGCACGGCCCGCCAGAGCTCTTCGATTTCCCGGTTGGTTACGGCAATGCAGCCGGCGGTCCAGTCGATCAGACGGTGCAGCCTGCCCACCCAGCCCAAGCCGTTGCGCACGCCGTGGATCATGATGGCTCCTCCCGGACTGTGTCCTCTCTTTCGAGCGGCTTCCACATCCCCGGCCTTGGGATAGGAGATATGCGGGGCCAGATGGTGGGCGCTTTCGAGGACACCCGAAACCTTGCCTAGGGCAATCACCAACGGTCGTGAATAGCCCCGGCCCCGTCAAGGCGCTTCACCGGATCACTGTTCTGACCAGCAAAGCTAGGAGCGCGGTGCCGAGGAGACCACCGCACCAGAGGGCCGCAAACCAGAGCCATTCCTGCTGCTTTCTAGTAAGCGCTTTCATGGGTCGCTTTCCCCCGGAAGATGTAATAGCAGTACCCCGTGTACGCGAGAACGAGCGGGAGCATGACGGCCGTTCCAACCAGCAGGAGGGACTGGGAGGGGGCTGCGGCCGCGGCCTGCCGGAAGGTGATCTCGAACGGAACCAGCCAGGGCCACAGACTGATCCCCAGCCCCAGGTAGCCCGTCAGGAAGACCCCGAGGCTCAAAAGGAACGGGCGAAGCTCATTGCCCTTGTGCAGATCGCGCCAGATCATGACGAACAGCCCCACAGTCACCATGGGGATGGGCAGAAGATAGAAAAAGGTGGGCAGGCTGAACCACAGGGCCTTGATGCCCGGATTCATCAGGGGCATGCTGATGCTCACGATCGCCAGGAAGAGCCCCACGTAACCCAGCACGTACGCCGCACACTTCCGAGCCCAGGTCTGGGTGTTGTCTTCGGTTTTCATCACGAGCCAGGTGGATCCCAGCAGGGCGTAACCGAAAACGAGCGCCATCCCCGTCATGACGCTGTAGGCATTGAGCCAGTCGAACGGTCCTCCCGCGAATCCTCGCCCCGAAACCCTCACTCCCTGAACGAAAGCCCCGAGGATCATTCCCTGCATGAAGGTGGCCACCAGGGATCCGAAGTGGAAGGCGTAGTCCCAAACGGGGCGGGAGCGGTTGGCCTTGAATCGAAACTCGAAGGCCACGCCGCGAAAAATGAGCCCGAGCAGCATGAAGATGACCGGAATGTACAAGGCGGGCATCAGAATGGAGTAGGCCAGCGGAAAGGCAGCGAAAAGGCCTCCGCCGCCGAGAACCAGCCAGGTTTCGTTG
>CALBZH010000352.1 GCA_937889795.1 uncultured Syntrophobacteraceae bacterium
GCAAACTCCACCGCCTTGGCTTCCAGCGCGGCTTTCAGCTCGCCCATGGCGCCCAGGGTGTCCTTTGCAGACAGGATCACCCCAAGTTTGGCCGCGGTTGGATAGGCGTCGTTGGTGGACTGGGAGCAGTTGACGTCGTCATTGGGATGGAGGTGCTTGTACTCGCCCTTCTGGTGCCCCAGAATCTCCAAGGCGCGGTTGGCGATCACTTCGTTGGCGTTCATGTTGGTCGACGTTCCGGCCCCGCCCTGGATCATGTCGACCACGAACTGGTCGTGCAGCTTTCCGGAAAGGATTTCATCGCAGGCCGCGCAGATGGCCTTCATCTTCTCCTTGGCCAGGACTCCCAGCTCTCCGTTCGCCAGGGCAGCCGCTTTCTTCACGTAGGCCAGAGAATTGACGAAATGCGCAAAATTCTTGAGGGGTGTCCCCGAGATGGGGAAGTTCTCCAGGCCGCGCAGGGTTTGAACGCCGTAGTAGGCGTGATTGGGGATTTCCCTTTCCCCGAGAAGGTCGTGCTCCATGCGGACGTTGCGCAGCAATTGATCGGTGCCCCCCGAGGCCATGAGCTTGTCCGTGGCGTAGCGGAGGCGGTCGTTCAGGCGCCGCGCCACCTGGGCGACGATCCGGTAAAAAGCTGCCGGGTCTTTGCGACGGGCGTTTTCGCACACTTCCCTTGGTATCTGGATCACCGTGGCGCCTTTGGGCGCAAATGCGCTGACCGTATGGGCCGAATCATCCAGGAGCACCCCTTCGCCAATCATGGCCCCCACGCCGAGGGAGGCCAGATGCACCTGGGAGCCGTGAAGACCCCGGACGATCTCGACGACGCCTTCTTCCACGGCGCCGAACCAGAGGCGCGGCGTGGATTCGTGAAACAGCCATTCTCCGGCGGCGTACGTCTTCCGGACTCCCTGCTTGAAGATAGCCCGTAGGTCCTCCGCGGCAATCCCCGTGGCGGCTGACGCATGCTGAATGATCTGCTCGACGATGTCCTCGGACTTCTTCGTTTTCGCTTTCATGGGTTGTCTCCTCTGACCGAAGCGGTTGCCGGTTGGCGTGCGATTGGGTGCGGCACGGCAAACGTGGAGCCGTCTGCACCGTGTATGTCCCGCTGTATTGCTAGAAAAAGATCTTGGCGAGCGTGAGGCCGACCCCGACGCCGACGGCGGTCGCGACCAGCCCTGGCAACATGAACGAGTGATTTAAAACGTACTTACCAATGCGCGTCGTGCCACTTCGGTCGAAGTTGATGGCCGCGATAATCGTCCCGTAGGTGGGCAGGAAGAAATACCCGTTCACGGACGGCCACATGGCAACCAGAAAAGGGGAAGGAATTCCAAGGCTGATCCCGAGGGGCATCAACGCCCGAGTCGTTGCCGCCTGGCTGAAGAGGAGCACCGAAGCGAAGAAGAGGCCAAAGGCGAACGTGATCGGGTATGCCGTGGTGAGATCGCCGATGAGGCCAATGATGAGCTTCTCGTTGCCCTTGATGAAGGTGTCGCCCAGCCAGGCCAGTCCGAAAATGCCGACCACGGCGGTAAGGCCCGCCTGTGAGGAATTCGTCTTGGTCACGCTGGCAGCGGGAATTCTGGTGAACAGAAGGATGAGGGCCGCGACCGACAGCATTACGATCTGGATGCTGGTGGCCATGTCCAGGGGGACCAGTGCATTGGCTTTCAGAATCTGCGGGCGCAGCGCGGGAAACAGGCCCGTTGCCACGATCAGGGCGACTCCTGCCAGGAACATCATCGCGCTGAGCCTGGCGCTTCTCGGAAGCTCCCGGGCGCAGGCCGCTTCACTTTCCCCCTTGCACCGCTGGATTTCCCCAGCCTGGAGGCGCCGGTTGTATTCGGGGTCGTCCTTGAGCTCCTTGCCGACCCGGGTCTGAACCAGGGCGGCAGCCAGCACACCGCAAAAGGTCGCCGGGATGGCGATCATGATGATGTGCACAAGCCCCAGGCCGGCGGGGTCGAAAAGCGCGATCATGGCAGCCGTCGCCGCCGAGACCGGAGAAGCGGTGATCGCCTGCTGGGAGGCGATGGTGGACACCGCGATCGGCCGCTCGGGGCGGATGCCGTTTTCATGGGCGACTTCGAAGATGATTGGCAGAAGCGGGTAAAACACGTGGCCGGTCCCGGCGCCCAGAGAGAAGATGTAAGACACAATCGGGGCAACGAGGGTGATTTGACGTGGGTTCTTGCGGATGATCTTTTCGGCCGCGTGGACGAGGTAGTCGATTCCCCCGGCGGCCTCCATGACGGCGGTCGCCATGATCACCGCCAGAATGATGAGCATCACGTCAACGGGCGGAGCCGTTGGCGGAAGGCCGAAGACATAGGACAGGACGAGGACGCCGACACCGCCCCAGAGTCCGAGTCCGACCCCTCCGGCCCGGCTTCCCATGAGGATCGCCCCGATGACAACCGCAAATTCGATGAGGATTTTCAATCCCATGAGCTTCCTTTCATCGTCGACCCAAGACGGTCAGGAACCGGTTGGTGCTGGTTTTCGGGATGACGCGTCAAGGCTTTGCAGGTGCTGATTCCATGTCGCCGAGGACCTTCTGCCGAAGCTTCTCGTAAGTCCCGTCGGCCTTCATCTTGGCCAATTGCCTGTTGATCCACTGAACGAATTCCGTATCACCCTTTCGGACGGCGATGGCGTACGGATGGGGATTGAAAGGGGCTCCGGCGGCTCTCAAACTCTGGCTTTTTACCGCGAGATACAAGATCACGGCATCATCGGAGCACACGGCGTCCACCTGGTTGCTCTTCAGGGATTCGACGGCTTGGCTGAGCGTCCTGAATGGAGCCCTGATCGCCTGAGGAGCATTGTGCTCCAGGTCTTTTTCCTGGATGGCCCCTTCGAGGACGCCCACCCGTTTGCCCGGAAGGTCCTGGAGGCCATTGATGGAGCTGTCCCGGGGGACAAGAAGCAACGATGCCGAGACGAAATAGGGATCGGAGAACTCGAGCACCCGCGTGCGCTCCTCGGTGATGCTCATCGAGGCGACGATCACGTCGATCCAGCCACTGTAGAGAAACGGGATGCGGCTGCCCGAGGTGACGGATACCAGCTCGAGTCGTTCGCCGGTGTCGTCAAAAAGCGCTTTCGCCAAATAGCGGGCGACCTCAACATCAACCCCTTGCGGGTTTCCCGACTTGTCCAGATAGCCAAATGGCGGAAAGTCGCTTCTCACCCCCACAAGGAGCTTGCCACGCTGCCACGCGTCTTCGAGCCCTCCGCCCGAGGCCTGCTCTGCCACACCCGAAGCCAACAGAACCAGGACCACGAAGAGGCCGGCTCTTTTCAGGATCGAGAATCCGTCGGACATAGCCTCATTCCCTCCTGCACGGCCAGACAACTCCTCCAAGCCTATTCCGGCGGAACGGCCTCCGCTGTCCCGCCAGTCGGGCGACTACTTCGCGCCGACGATCGACAGAAAGTCCTCTTCCATCGTGCCGTTGGGGAATTCGATGATCCGCCCCAGCTCTTTGCCCCCCTTGAGGAAGATGATGGTCGGGACCCGCTGAATGTCGTATTTCTTCGTGAGGCCGCCTCCGTCGTTCTTGGAAGCATCCACGCCATAAATGGTGATGGAAATCTTGGAGCTCTTAGCCATGTCGAGGATCTTCAAAAGCTTCGGCGATTCCCGCTGAGAATCTCCGCACCAGGTTCCCAGGAACATGAGGATCGAAAGCGGCTCTTTGATGCGCTTGATTTTGGCTACCGCGTTCTTGTCGGGAGCGTACTGGTCGGCATTCTCTTTGAAAAGGGGGCACTCCTTGTAGAGGTCCTTTTGGGTCAGCTCGCCGACGAGCATTTCCCCTCGATCACCCGTTTGTTTGGTGAAGGCCTCCGCCGGTACGCCGAGGCATGACAGGGAAAGGAGGAGGGCAACACCAACGACCACGAGTGCTGGTAATGAGAACGGTGCGACGCCAAGTGCTTTCATGGACTGACTCCTTTCTTCTGGCGTTACCGGGGCTTGAGCGTAAACGGGCTTGAATCCTTGACGACTTCCCCGGGACGCTTATTGGCGATCTGAACGAACTGGTCGGCCCACTCGTCGATCTAGTCGCCGAGCTTCGCCATTTGATCGTTCACCATCTTCCCCGCTGTTCCGGTGATCTACGCATCGAATTGCTTTGCATCGTGGGTGGCGGCCTTGTAGCTGAAAGACTGATGGACATGCTGAGCTCCTTTTTGGGGAGTGAGGTGCCCGATTGAGGGAGGCTACTGAAGAGCTCTGACCAGTCGTTGAAACTCTCTCGACTCTGCGAGAATGCGACGCGCGGCATCCCGCAATTTGTCCACCTCTTCCGGTTTCAGCACGAACGAGGTTGGAAGGCGCTTGAAGTAGCTGCGCTCCGCCTCATCGTTCAGCGCGTCGAACCTCACCTGAACCAGGTAAAATTCAATGTCTCCGCAAGCACCAGGCTCCGTGGATATGGGGGAGGAGCCGCACCGTTCCTTGCGAATCTCGTCGGCCCACCGGGCGAAGCTTTCGCTCAGGAGCGAAACCGTCTCCATGTTGTAGCGCTCGATGGCGATGGACGAATAGGATTCGAGCATGGCGGCGAACGGAGGGACCTTCTCCCACCGGTCCCACTTGTCGTCGGTTTCGGTTTCCGCATTCACGACGACAAAGACGATCTTGTGCACGTTCTCCATGCCTGCCAACTTTAAGGTTTTCCATGGGTCGCCCATCAAGGTGACGCGCTCGAGCGCCGCCCGAAGGCCGAGATTATCGGCCACGCCTCCGTCCACCAAGTGGAGGTAAGGTTTCCGCTTGGAATCCAGGAACGGCAGCATGTTGTTGGCCAAGTCGATTCTGCGGGAGGTGACATCCCGTGGAGGCGTCATGGCCTCTTTAAGGGCTTCAGGCATGCTGAAACCGCACCCACCCGCGTAGTTGCGCAGCGTGATGGGGCTCAGGACGATGGGCACGGCCGATGATGCTGCGCAGGCCCGGGCGACGGGAAAGGAGGAGAGGTCCGAGCAAAGAGCGTCGAAAGAGTCTTGAATAAAGGAAATTCGGGTCCCGTGGACCATATCCGTGGCGTTGATGACGATGAGGGGCTTTTTCTGACCCAACATGTCCCCGAAGGTACGGTGCTCGAAAACACAATTGTCGTAAATGTCCGCCGCCAGGTCGCTCCGGTCATAGTAGGCGGAAGCGAGCTTCACCCAATTGATGGGGTTGAACAGGATGGACCGTGTGAGCTGTCCCTGGATATTCTTCTTGAGGAACTTGGTCTCGAAGTCCTCGAAGATCCGGTCCCGGAAGAGGCCATAATATCCCGCCGTGAAGCTGCCACCGGAAACGCCGGAGATCCAGTCCACCTCGTCCAGCAGCCTCTTCTGTTGCCCATGGATGGAAATGGGCGTGTCACGGAGCGCCTCGAGCACGCCGTAAGAAAGGGCCGCAGCCCGCGTTCCCCCGCCGGAAAAAGAAAGCATGAGCAGGAGTTCATCGTTGTCATCCGGCCCGACCAGGTTTCTTCCCCGGTAACCCGCTTCGGGGGCGGAGCGGCTCAGGGGCTGGTTGACGGGGTAGTGGGCACAACCGGCCGAGAGTGCGACAAGGAGCACACTGCACGCCCAAAAGAGCTTGAGCCCGCTCATCAGCCTGCTGCCCCGCCAAGTTTGCTCGTCAAGATGACTCACGCTAAACCTCCCACTTGGAACTCAAAGCAGTGTTGCGATATCGGCGTCCGAAAGCCGATGGAACGCCAACCTTTCCCGTGCCTCGGCGAGGATCGTCACGGCTGAGGTGCCATCCGTTGTGCCTTGATGGCCTGGAAACGGTTCATGGCAAGGAGCCACAATTGCTTCCAGGTTGGCCAGTCGTGCTCTCCGTCCACCGTGAAGACATTTTCCGGGGGGAGGAGCTCACCTAGAATGCGAGACTGTTCTGCAAATACGTCATCCTTCCCAAAGCCAAGAAAGATATTTGCAGCTCGTTTTGGGTCTGAAGCATATGCTTTCAAAGACATCCATAAATTGCAGGCCTGACTCCAGGCAATAAAAGGACAATCGGCGTATTTCTCAAGACCTCCAGCTTCTATGATTGCATCAGACTGTCTTGAACCGCTGATAAAAGGAGAAAGAACGAATATAGCAGCAATGTCATCTGGATACTTCGTGGCGTAAAGAAGAACGCCATGACCACCCATTGAAATTCCAATGAGATAGATTTCTTTGTAGCCTTTCGACCTTGCAGGCAAAAAAATCTCTTTCCTGAAAATATCGACGAACTCGTCATGAAAGTAGATGCGCGGTTTTATATTTAAAGTCACAATGTCAGCATCTAGCCCGTGCTCCCGCATCGCGTCGATGAATCCTTGCTGTTCGAAGTGGACGCCTTTGCCGCCAAATCCAGGGAACAACACAACGAGGGATTGCCGCCTGTCGCTGACATTGGAAGTGGTGTCAATCGTGATTGCATTTCTCGTCCACAGGCCAGAGCAGCCCACCGACATTAACAGCATCAACACCGTCGCACCGACCAGCGCAGCGCGGCAGAAGCTCTGCACCTGCACGAGATCGATGCTAGATGCCGGATTCCGGATGCGTGATGGAACGAACGCGCAGCCGAAGGGATCTTGATCCGGCAACCAGCATCTGGCATCACGTCCATATGAGTGATGACTTTCGCCGTGCTCTACTGGAAATTGTCGCATCGTCATGCGGTTTCCCTTGCACTCTCGGTTCAGGCCCGTCCATTCGGCATTGTGTCTTGGGATGGTAGATCGTACAGAAGGGGAAGCTGTGATGCTATTGGACTTTGGTCCAATGAGGCGCCGGTCGAGAATGCTCATCGGCCACTAGATTGCTCAAGCTGGGATGCAAGGCGGTGCCTGTCCTGCGAATTCCTGGCAGGCGGGTCGAGGCTTCGTTGAAAAGGCCGCGGAATCACTCAGCGGTAATCGTCTCCGCTTCTATCATCGCGCTTCGTGCATCGCCTTCTTGGTCCAAGGTGCTCGGGTGGCTCCTCGCAGCTCTTTCCATCCCCAAGAACAGCGCCTTGTAGACCTCGCAATAGGGGTCCTTCCGAAAAAGACTGCCGTAGACGGAATAAGCCCTGACCGGACAGCCCCCGTGGCACAGGGACAGGTAGTCGCATTCCAGGCAATCCTCTTTTTCAATGAGTACACCCGGTCTTGCCAGAAGCTGTCGTCGGGCGGGGCTCTTGGACAAGAGCTCCGTCAAACTGCTGCCGTCGAAAATGTTGCCAAACCGGGCATCCGGGTAGGAGGTCACCCAGCAGTCGCATTGGGCCACATTTCCACTTGGATCGATGCAGACGAATTCCTTCGCGCAGTTTTCCCTCCAAATGCACACGAGATCATTGATTCCATCGGTAAAGAAGCGCAGCAGCCTGTCGAAGGGGGAGACACGGACCCCTTTAAGGGGACCCTTTTCCATCCAGATAGCGGCAAGATCTTGGAGAAACGCGCTCAACCGTGGGGCATCAAGCGGGTAGGCTGTCTTGACCGCATTCGCGGGGCCTCCGGGAAAGGGCGTGTTGACCTGGATGTCCGTGATGTCCAGCTCATCGACCAAACGGGCGTAAAATTGCTCGGCGCCCGCTTCCAGTGTCAGGTGATTGGGAAGCGCAATGATCCCGACCCGAATGCCCGCCTCTTTGGCGTCACGGACTTTCCGGGTCCAAAGGTTTTCGTATTCCTTCGGGCCTCCGCCCGAAGCCTTCCTGTAGAGGTTGGGGTAATCCATGGACGATCCCACGGAGCCGCCGAACATCTCGGAGATCACGCGGTTCCATCGGGGACCGTAAGCGAGCAGGTTGGACTGCAGGTAATGGACGACCTGTCGGCTCTTCGCCGCTGCGAGCTCACGGATGATCTCGTCAGCCCGCAAAAACCACTCAGGGGGAAGAGTCATGACTTCTCCCCCCTGCCAGTAGATGAACAACGTTTCGATCCGGCTTCGCTCCAAGTGCTCCAGGACCGCCTGGATCACCACCCTCAGTTGGTCCAGGGAAAGATGCGCATTGGACTTGCGCTCGAAGCAGTAATCGCATTCTGCGTTGCATTGAAGTGTGGGCAGCAGGATGAGGGAAAAGGGGGGGCCGCTCATGGGAGAGCCTCCCCTCCCTCATTCGAAAACGAGGAAAGATCTTCTCGAAGCTGTTCGGCCGCCGCGCGCAGGGTTCCAAAAATGGCTTTTACACCCGAACAGGAATACGCTTGGTTGGGCCATTTGAAATAGCCGCAGCATTCCGCAAGATAGTCACAACCGGAGCATTCGCCCCTGCTCGCCGCAAGGCCGGTCCTGAGGTATTGCAGAAAGGACATCCGATCCCCCCTCAGGTCATGAGGGGTGAGACCTCTGGGCAGCACCTCCGTTCCATCCTCCGCAATGGTGCAAACCTGCGAGGGATCCTCTTCCTGGATCGACCAAAGGTTCAGGGGCTCCTTGCGGTAATAGGCTAGAAACAGACTGTGGAAAAACTCGACCGGCTGCGAGACCGTGGACTGGTGCAAATACGCGATCTCCACTCGCTCCATCTCCTGGATCAGGTCCGGCTCCGGCTGCGAGAATACTAGCTTCACCCCTAAATTCAGAGCCAGGGCGAGTTTAACGACTTTGCTGAAACCCGCGACCACCGGGACCGTCACTCGCACCGACCCTCTCGCCAGGAGTGTCGTCCAGGGATAGAGACGCGGAAGATCTTTCTCAACATCCTGGACCACGAGATCCACCGGAACCTCCGGGCTCCAGTTCAGCAGAGGTCCGAGATCTGCCCCCAGGCAAAGCACCTGGACATAGGCAACTCTCTCCAGATCCTCCATGGAGAGGCTCCTGATGATCTCGGCCGGGTCATTGTGACGCACGATCACGTGCTCGCCGCGGTAGGTCTCGACCAATGAAGCCGGAATGTTGTAAACGAGCGAATGCATCCAGGTCCCTCTCGCTGAAACAACCCATGACCGTAGCCGTCCGGATTAGAACCGATTGATCCAGGCGGCCCCCCCGTTGACCCATGCTGCACCTCGGTTTGCCCAGACACCTCCCCCGATGACGCGATTGGCCCAGGCGCCTCCGCCTCCTCCTCCGTTCACCCAAGCTCCGCCGCCCCCACCAGCGCGGTTTGCCCAGGCTCCACCAGGCCCGGCTCGATTGGCCCAGGCGCCGCCTCCTCCGCCACGATTGGCCCAGGCGCCAGCAGCGTGTGCCTCGCGGTCTGCTTCGGAAGTTGCGCCGCTCAGCAGAGCGCCTCCAATGACGGCCAAAGACCACTTTCCCAAGGAAAGGAGGAAGCGCCTTCTGCTCGTCATCTCTTCTTTCTTGACGTCGAGCTCGTCATTCACCTGACCTTTCAGATCCTGATCCATTTTCAGCCTCCATTCTTTTCACCGATGAGTTATGTCATGTCACGTCAGGTCGAGCAGGCCCCTTTCCAGCAATCCCGGGGCATGCTGTGTCCATGTGGTCAGAGCTTTTGCGCTCTACTTGACCTGCTCAGCCCCGAGTCTGGAAAAGTGCAGGCACACAATCCGCCATTTCCCTTTCCCCTTGGTCAGAGTGCCGGACATATTGAAGGTGCGCTCCTTCTTTTCGTTGTTCACGATTCCCTCGATCCTGACGGTGGCGGCAAACCAGGCAGTGCTTCCCTTGACGCCGCTTGCCGCCACGTCCGCGCTGTAAGTGAGCGTCTTCGGCTCGAAACGGCTGAAAAACTGGTTGTAAGCCCCCCCAATGGCCTCCTCGCCCACGTAGCTCTCGCCGGGTCCGGTCCCCATCAGGACGATGTTTGGATCCGGAGCGTACGTGTCCATAATTCCCTTGAGGTCGTGGGCGCTCAGGGCTTGGTTGTGCTGTTCCAGCAGCGCTTTGACTTCATTCGCAACCTTGGTCTCCCTCTGTTGCGCGAGAGAGGGTGATGCGAGCGCCAAGCAGACCAGGACGATCAAGAGTAACCTCTGCTTTCGAATCATAGCTTCTCCTTTCGTATGGCGGGTTACAGGAAAAGAGTCCATGGGGCTGTCTGGCCATGCTGTCCGCGCGACCAAGGACCAGCCCCTGTCCGGCGTCAACCGAAACCACCGGGGTCCAGAACACGGTCCTAACAATCTCATTCCGCCGGCGGCGAAGCCGCCTCCGTAAGCCGCTCCGCCTCTCTCACCCATCCGCCGCCCATGGCCTTGTAGAGATTGACGTGGGAAACGAGGAGCGCGGTCATGGATTGGGAGTAGGCGAGCTCGGCGGGGAAAAGC
>CALBZH010000353.1 GCA_937889795.1 uncultured Syntrophobacteraceae bacterium
GATATCCACTCGTGACTGGAGTTCAGACGTGTGCTCTTCCGATCTGACCGCGCCAAGGCGGCGTTGAGCGGGATCAGCGACCGACAGATCGATGAAACGCTGCAGGGACTGGTGGCCGGGGCGCGGGCGGGCTCGCTGAGACTGGACGATGAGGTTCATCCCCTCTTCATCCTTTTTCGGCTACCGCGCGGAGAGCGGGCGCTCCAAGAGGATTTGCTCCAGGTGATGATCCGGGGACCTCAAGGGAACGGGGTTTTTCTGGGGGAGCTGGGATCCTTTGAAGAAACGACGATCGAGCAGCCCATTTATCACAAGAATCTGACTCCGGTCGTCTACGTGTTCGGGGAAACGGCTGGCTTGGCGCCTCCAGACGCCGTGCTGGATTTGGAGGACCAGGTCGCCAAGGAGGATTCGCTGAAACAATTCGAGGTGCTCTGGTCGGGGGAGGGGGAGTGGGACATCACGCTTCGGGTGTTCCGGGATCTGGGAATTGCCTTCGGAATTGCGGTTCTCGGAATTTACTTTCTGCTGCTTTACCAGACGGGGAGTTATCTGCTGCCTGCGATTCAGCTCATCGCGCTGCCCCTCTCGGTCATCGGGATCTTGCCAGGTTTTTGGCTCTTGAACGTTCTCACCGGCGGTAACGTGGGAGGGTGGCCCAATCCCGTCTATTTCACGGCGACCGCCATGATCGGCATGATTGCGCTTGCGGGGATCGCGACGCGGAATTCCATTCTCCTGGTGGAGTTCGTGGAGGAGCGCAAGAAAGAAGGACAACCGCTCATCGATTCCCTGATCGGGGCGGGGGCACTGCGAACGCGCCCGATCTTCCTCACCTCGTTTGCGGCGATGCTGGCGGCCTGGCCCATCACCCTGGATCCCATCTTTTCAGGACTGGCTTGGGCGCTGATTTTCGGCATCACGGTCTCCACGTTCTTCACGCTGATTGTCGTGCCCATGGTTTACTTCATGGCTTATGGCAAGGCGAGAGGGACCCCTCCCGAGCTGTCCATGGCGTCTGAGCCCTTGGCAAGTCAAGACACCGATCAGCACGGATGAGCCCGTTCGGCTGATGACCGATCTGCGGTTGGGGGTATGTCTTCCTACAATGTCCCGAGTGTAGGTCACTTCGATGGTTGCGCTGCAGCTCTCCTGCTCGTCCCGTGATCTTGCTCTACGTTGAAAGGCGTTGTAGTATGACGGGCAGAGTGGCTGAGACACCTGTCAATCATTGGGAGGAGACTGTATGAAGGCTGTGGGAAGAATTGCGGGTCTGTTTCTGGCTGTGCTCCTTGGGGTTTTTGTGATGAACGCTTCTGGAGAAAAGACCCGCGCGGAACTGGCAAAGGAAAGTGCAGCCAAGGCTGCGGCAACCGCTTCGACGATACCGACACCCGAGTTGATCATCCAGAAGGTGAATGAGGGCTGCGAGGTGCTCGGCAAGGAAGGGGCGGGAGGGCTTTCGCGGTTTAAAGGAAAGGACAGCAATTTCATTTTTGCTGGAACGTATATGTGGGTGCACAACCTCAAAGGGGTCATGATCATGCACCCGATCAAACCGGACCTGGATGGCGAGAATCTCATCGAGATGAAGGACCCGACCGGGAAGGCTTTCTTTGCCGAGATGAACAAAGTGGCTGAGGAGAAGGGAGCCGGGTGGGTGGATTACATGTGGCCGAAGCCGGGAGAAGAGAAGCTGTCCAAGAAAGTGTCCTATGTGAAACTTTGCGACTATCAGGGGCAGAAAGTCGTGCTGGGCTGCGGGATTTACGATATGCCCGAGACGGATGTCCGAAAAGTCCTGGGCAAATAGAGCATTTCGTGCCCGGGAGGGCGTGCTTCGCCTTCCCGGGGACAGGGATCTAGAAGCCTAGACACCATAGTACCGACGGTACCATTCCACAAAGCGGGCAATACCCTCTTCAATGGGGGTGCTCGGCCTGAAACCGAAATCACGCGTTAGATCGTCGATATCCGCATAAGTCGCGGGGACATCCCCGGATTGCAGGGGGAGGTATTCCCGCTCCGCTTTGATTCCGAGACAGTTCTCCAGGACTTCGATATATCTCAGCAGCTCAACGGGTTGGTTGTTTCCGATGTTGTAGACGCGGTAAGGGGCGTAGCTTGTCCCGGGATCCGGTGCATCACTGCTCCAGCTGGGATTGGACTGAGGCGGTCCCATCATGATGCGCGTCATGCCTTCCACAATGTCGTCGATATAGGTGAAGTCACGCTTCATTTTGCCATGGTTGAAGACTTTGATGGGCTCTCCGGCGAGCATGGCCTTCGTGAAGAGGAACAAGGCCATGTCTGGGCGTCCCCAAGGGCCGTATACCGTGAAGAAACGGAGCCCTGTGCACGGAAGCCCATAAAGATGGGCGTAGGTGTGCGCCATGAGCTCGTTTGCTTTCTTCGTCGCGGCATAGAGGGAAACGGGATGATCCACGTTGTGATGCACGGAGAAGGGCATCCGGGTGTTTGCCCCGTAAACGGAGCTCGACGAGGCGAAAAGGAGGTGCTTGACGCCGTGGTGGCGGCAGCCCTCGAGAACGTTGCAGAAACCGGCAAGGTTGCTGTCGATGTAGGCTTGCGGATTCGTGAGGGAATAGCGAACCCCAGCCTGGGCGGCCAGGTGCACCACGATATCCATGTCGTTCCGCTGGAAGAGGGCTTTCATGCCCTCCTTGTCCTCGAGATTCAGTCGGCTGAATCTGAAAGCGCCGAAGCCCTCCAACTGCCTGAGACGGTTCCACTTCAGGTTGACGTCATAATAGTCGTTGACATTGTCCAGACCGATGACTGACTTGCCTTCCGTGAGCAGCCGGAGCGCAAAGTGGAATCCGATGAATCCGGCACACCCCGTGACCAAAATGGGTTTCGCTGTGTCCATCATGATGCTGAGGTCAATCCTTTCGCGAGGTTTAGGATGCGGCGCGGGCCGGATTGCCCTCGCCGAACGGGGGCCCTACCCACTGTGCTGAGCTGTCCGCACCGTAAGCACCGAGCAGGGGGCCTTGCGCACCACCCGATCCGCCGTGCTTCCGAACAGGACGTGGGCGATCCCCGTAAGACCATGGGATCCCATCACGATCAAGTCGATCTTGTGCTCTTTGGCAAGTCGCAGGATCTCCGTGGACGCGTAGCCGGAAATCAGGTGGGTCTCGTAAGCCTGCTTGTCCTTAAGCTGGCTCAGATACCGGGACTGGATGGTTTCCTTGGCCGCTTCGGCGACCTGCTCGACGAAGCCTGGGTCGTATTCGATGGGCAGGTAAGAGGTGTTCATGGGGGGCGAGATGGAAAACGTGACCATGACATGAATGATGTGCAGCGTCGCGCCATAATGCCAAGCTAGATCCTTGGCAGTTACAAATGCTTCGTCCGCGTTCTCCGAAAAATCCGTGCAAAAGCCAATGTTCTTGAACAGGGTGGTCTGCATGCTGCCCTCCTTCGGTTGTTGTGCGATGCAATGCGTTCTTTATACTCCCTCCAAAACGTCCATTGCAATGGACAAGCAGAGGATCTGGACCGTGAGGTACCGCCCATGGAGCTGCCATAAGTGCCCATGAATTCACCGGATGAGCTTGACAAGGGAGAGGTGTGCCGCTAGGATGCACCTTTTGAAACAAACCGAAAAAAGTCAATTCCTGTGCGGGGTTCTGGATTTCCCGCGCGGATGCTAAGGATGCCCCGGATCCATGCGTTTGCGAATTCTGATTGTTCGAGCGGTTCTCGGTGTGCTCTTCGCGTTTCTGCTCGCCCGATTCTTTTTCCCGGCCATGGGTAGGCTCACGGTTCTGATCATTGCGGCGCTGCTGGTCTTTTTCGCCTATCTGCTGGAGTCGATCCATCAGAGAAGAGACTGAGATCCTATTTTTGAGGAGGAATCATGGATTGGGATAGGCCACCTCACCGAGGGCAGGGACCTTCGGGAGTGCCTGAGCTGGAGGAATTCATCCGGCAGCTCAAGCTTCGGTATAAACTTCCTTCAATGCCAAAAGGTCCTTTCTGGCTGCTCGGCCTGCTGTTTGTTCTTGTCCTCATTGCCGCCAACAGTTTCTTTATGGTGCAATCTCAAGAGACGGCGGTTGTCCAACGTTTTGGCGCGTATGTTTACACGGCCTCGCCGGGTTGGCATTTCAAACTGCCGTTCGGAATCGACACGGTCACGAAGGTCGCTTCGGAGCGCGCCATGCAGCGGGAGTACGGGTATCGAACCACAAGGGCGGACATCAAGTCCCAATTCACCGAAAAGGGATTCGAAGAACAGGCCGCAATGCTGAGCGGCGATTTGAACGTCGTGAATCTGCACTGGGCCGTGCAGTACATGATTGAAAATCCCGTGGACTATCTCTTTCAGGTCAAGCAAGTGGAGGACACGCTGGATGACATTTCGGAATCCGTGATGCGTCGAATCGTCGGCAACCGTTATGCCGACGAAGTGCTCACCGTCGGACGTGCTGCCGTGGCAGATATGGCTCGCGAGGAGATGCAGCAGATTTTGAGCTCCTACAAGACGGGTGTCAAAATCATTACGGTCAAGCTTCAGAACGTGAACCCTCCCGATCCGGTAAAAGCGGCTTTCAACGAAGTGAACGAGGCCCGTCAGGAAAAGGAGCGCATGATCAACGAGGCTCAGCAAGCCTACAATCAGAAGATTCCAAAAGCCATGGGCGAGGCCAGACAGCTGGTCACTCAAGCGGAAGGCTATGCACTCGAGCGGGTCAACCGGAGTCAGGGAGACGCGAGCCGGTTTGCAGAGATTCTGGAAGCCTATTCCAAGGCGCCGGATGTGACGCGGCGGCGCATGTACCTAGAGGGCTTCACTGCTTTCGTGGACCATGTGGATCGTCTGGTCGTGATCGACGAGCAACAGAAGAACCTCCTTCCGCTTCTCGATGTCGGGCGGGCGGCTCAATCCAGCGTGCTCGGAGGCCGTTCCGATGGACCGGCTGCGGTTCAGCCTCAGAAGAGCCCCGGTCAGGAGGGTCGATAATGCCCCGGAAAGCCCAAATCGCTTTGATCGGAACAATCATTGCACTGCTGTTTTTGTCGAGCTGCCTCTATGTGGTGGACGAGACGCAGCAGGTGGTGATCACGCAATTGGGAAAGCCGGTGGGCAAGCCCGTGACGACGGCGGGACTTCATTTCAAGCTGCCCGTGATCCAGAAGGCCAATTTCTTCGAAAAGCGCGTCATGAAGTGGGATGGGAACCCCAACCAGATCCCGACGCGCGACAAGAAATACATTTGGGTGGATACCACAGCCCGCTGGCGGATCGCCGACCCGCTGCTCTTTCTGATGCGTGTCGGGAACGAGCAAACGGCTAACAGCCGTTTGGACGGAATCATCGACTCGGTCGTCCGGGATCATGTCTCCGAAAACGACCTCGTGGAATTGGTTCGCAGCGAGGGATGGGAGAAGGCGAAACAGGCTCTGGAAGAGGTCGGGATTCCTGACGTGCCGGCTTTGCAGCCGGATTCGGAAGCCACTTATGGGCTGGAGGCTTCGGATCATCTCTCCAAGGGCAGAGAGGTGATCACGCGAGCCATGGTGGCCGATGCGTCGCGCCTTCTTCCGGAGTTCGGGATTCATCTGCTGGATATTCGGATCAAGCGGATCAAATTCGTCGATTCCGTGCAGCAGAAGGTGTTTGAGCGGATGATATCCGAGCGGAAACGGATAGCCGCTCAGTATCGATCGGAAGGCGAAGGGGAGCGCGCGGCTACTCTGGGCAGGATGGAGAAAGAGCTCGCGCGTATTAGCTCCGAAGCGTTCCGCAAGTCGCAGGAAATCCGAGGGAAGGCCGACGCCGAGGCGACCCGGATCTATGCGGAAACTTTCGGGAAGGACACGGAATTCTTCGAGTTTTACCGAACCATGGAATTTTACAGAGACTTCAATAATCCGCGCAGCTCATTCGTGCTCACGACGGACGCGGATGTCTTCAAGTATCTCAAGGGCAGTGGGGACCCGCAGCGGAAATAGATCAGGAGACCGGGGAATGGCGTTTTATGAAGAGAACCCACAAGCAGTAACCAAAGCTGATATCGTTGTCGGCATTCCTACCCTGAATGAAGTGAAAACAATCGCGGCGACGGTTGAACAATGCGCGCGGGGGCTCAAGGAGTACTTCGGGAGCATGAACTGCGTGATCGTCAACTGTGACAACCAGTCGGTTGACGGGACCAAAGACGCCTTCTTTGCCGCTCCGTGCGATATTCCGAGAATCTATGTTTCGACCCAGGCCGGAGAGACGGGAAAAGGCAACAACCTGCGTAACCTCTTTGAAGTCGTTCGGAAGCTCGAAGCTCAAGCCGTGGTGATGTTGGAAGCCGATGTCACCAACCTGGCACCGAACTGGATCAAGAAGCTGGCTGAGCCTGTGCTCAAGGGGATCGGGTACGTCACCCCGCTTTATGTGCGTCACAAATACGAGGCGACCCTCAGCAGTTCGGTGATCTATCCATTGACGCGTTGCCTCTATGGCCGGCGCGTCAGGCAGCCGAACGCTGGAGACTGTGCGTTCAAGGGATCGCTGGTGGAGGCCTTTCTCGCGTGCCCGGTCTGGACCGATGCCGTCAAAAGCTCCGGGATCGACATCTGGATGACCACCGTCGCATTGAATTCGCGAGTACCGGTCAGTCAATGTTTCATGGGGATCCCTAAGATCCACCGGGTGAAAGACCCTTACGCGCACTTGGGGTCCATATTCCGACAGATTATGAGCACCACGTTTGATCTGATGAAGCTCTACGCCGATTTCTGGCGGATGGTCAAGTGGAGCAAACCAACGGCCCTGGCGGGGACGGATGCGGAGGATGTGGAGACCCCGATTCCGGTCGATATCAACATGAACCGGCTTTATGATCGATTTGTTCAAGGGTTCGAAAGCTACTACCCGGTTTGGGAGAAAATGTTCGATCAGACGGTCTGCCATAAGCTCAGTGAAATTAAGGACATGGGCCTGCAGCACTTTTCGATTCCCACGCAGACCTGGGCACAAATCCTGTTTGATGCCTCCTTGAATTATCATCAAGCCGCTGAATCCCGGCGAGCCGACCTTCTGGATTCCCTGCTGCCGCTCTATCTTGGCAAGGTATTGACATTCGTAAAGAAAACGGAACGGATGTCCGTGCAGCAGGCTGAGGACTATGTGGAAAGCGAATGCACGGTTTTCGAAGAATGCAAACCTCATCTGATCAAGATTTGGGAATAATTTCAAGCGCGGGTGAAGGAGGGTTAAGCATGGCGAAACTGCTGGTAGTGGACGACGAAGAGCACATCCGGTTGCTGTATTCGGAGGAATTGAAGGAAGTCGGCTACGAAGTCATCACCGCTGAGAGCGGTTATAAGCTGTTGGAGTTGATCGAGGAAGAGAAGCCAGACCTGGTGATTCTCGACATCAAAATGGTGGATTACAATGGACTCGACTTGCTCCAGGACATCCGTAACCGCTTCTATGACCTGCCGGTGATCCTGTCCACTGCTTACGATACGTTTAAAGAAGATATGAAATCCATTGCCGCGGACTTCTATGTGGTCAAGAGCTTCGATCTGACGGAGCTTAAGAAAAAGATTGCAATGGCCTTGGAAACGCGCCTGCCTACATGATCGGTCCGGCGGGTGCTGGATTATCCAACACGCTCGCGAACGCCGGCTCGATCCAGACCGGCGTTCGTCTCGCCTCTGGTCCCCCACATCTCTCCTCGCATGGTTGCCCATTCTGCGTTGATGCATTTGCCGCAGGAAGCAACGGGCGCCGTGGTCAATCGTCCGATCTCTTTCCTGAGAGGTGTCCAAAGAAGACCCTCAAATTTGGGCATGGAATCCGACAAAGCATTAGGGAACATTGAAGGAAAGGGCAAGCTGGTTGCCGTTCTTGAGAGGACAATACACAACGCGGTCCGCGATCTTGCGGATGAGGAAGATTCCGAGTCCCCCTACCGGACGATCATTGAGATCCTGTGATATATCGGGAGGTTCACAACGCAACGGGTCGAAGTGCACGCCCCAGTCACGGATCACGACGGTGAGCGTTCTTTCGGGATCGCTGCTGACGGAGCAAGCGACTTCAAGCTCACCTCCGGTCTCCGAATAGGCATACTTGAAAATATTGGTGAGAGCTTCCTCAATGGCCAGCTCAATGCGAAAGAGCACACTGTCCGACGCCCCCGCCGCCGCCGCCATCTGCAGCACATAGGCCCGGATACTCTCCAGAAATTCCGGTCTCGCGGGGACGCGGAGGTTTTTCATCATCGCACTCCACAGCTCGTCCACGGTCCCATGGGATTGAAAGCTCCATTGGGGGCGACGCCACAGGTCACACAACGGTTGGGCCGATAGCTGCCCTGCATTCGGGGCATCCCAGGGCATGCTCGGTGATCAGCCGTGCTTCCCAGCGGCAGATACTCTTGGCAAGGGCTTCGAATATCTGTCTTCCGATTTCGGGAAACTGCTCCAACGTCTTCTGAAACTTGTCACGGGGGAGGATGAGGCAGGTCGCCTTGGTTTTCGCTTTCAGGGTAAACAGCCGCTTTCGGGTGCAGAAGAGCGACAACGCACCCAGGAAATCCATTTCTCCAAATTCCAGGATGATGTTTTCCGGGGAGCTGTCCAGCGTCAAAGCCACCGTGCCGGAAATAATGAAGTAGGCGTTCGGGTCCATCTCTTGCTCATGAACGAGGATGTCTCCAGGGAAGAACGTCGCCCGCTTGCAGAAGTAGGTCAGCACTTTCAGGGGCTCAAGGGGCAATCCCACAAAAATCGGAATGTGCATGACGATCTCAAGGTTGTCCTTGTACTCACAGGAGCCCTGCTTTGGTTCCGTGGATGAGCTCATACAACATTCCCTTTCTTGCGATGAGATCGTCATAAGATCCCATTTCAAGGATCTTCCCGGCCTTCATGACCGCGATCTTATCATAGCCCCGAATGATGTCCAAGCGATGCACCACGGCGATGACGGTCGTTCTAGCGCGCCACTGCGTCTCCACCAGGTTTTGGATTCGTTTCTGGGACGCATTGTCCAGGGCTGCAGTCGCTTCGTCCAAGATAACAATGGGAGGGTCCTTGAGGAGGGTTCGCGCAATGGCCAGTTTTTGACGCTGCCCCCCGGAAAGCCTGTCGCCCCGGGTGCCGACTTTGAACTCCATTCCCAGCTCGACAATCCTTTCCAGCAAGTCTTCCTCGATCAGCAGGTGAATAATACTCTGGTTGATCCGCTCGAGAGCATTGGGGTGATCCGTACGTGGCTTGCCGTAGAGGATGTTGCTCAGGATCGTCTGGGAGTGGATGTAGTCGGAAGACAGGTAAAAAGAAAATGCGCCAGGAAGCTCCTGCTGGATCTTCTGGATGAAGAGCATTCTTGCGGCCAGGATCCGCTTCTCCAGGTCATCCGAAAGGGCCACCATGGTGTGGATTCCCGGCGAAAAGCGGAGGGCCAATCGCAGAAGCTTTGACTGAGCTTCCTCCGAAAGCTGATGAGCCGCATGGCCTTCCAGCATGGGCACCAGATCGCGGTACTCATCAATTTCGTTGGCCGCGATCGGGCTTTGCTCGAAAAGGATCTCTTCAGGAGGAAGGTGCTCCAGAACGTCCACAAATTGAATCGCGAGCTCTCGACCCAGCTCGAGCAAGAGAGCCCTGAGCTGTACCGATTCGAGAAAATCGAGGAAATAGGCGCTGTCGTGCAGCCGCTCTTTCTTGAAATCTTCCTGGTTGGGCGTTCCGTAACAAAGATTGGTGGCAACGCTGGCATGGTAGAGGTAGTTCTCCTCGTCCAAGAACTCCACCGACTCCGCAAGGCTTTCCCCAAACTCGTCCTGAAATCGCCGACGAATTCGGACGATCTTGGCGGCCAGCTCATCGTCTCGATCGGATGGAAGCATCGTGCTCAGGCCGAAGCGCAGCACATCGACGAACAAGCCCACCTGCTGGATGACCTGAATCATCTCGTCCAGGGTGGGCAGCTCCCGTTTGCTCTCGCTCGTGCCGGACTCCCCCTCGATCAATGCTTCACAGGAGTACCGAAGGTTCTCCTTGATCGTTCCGTCGAAGATGTAAGGGGACTGGGCCACCATCCCCATGTTCTCTGCGATGTCCCTCTTCGTGAGGTCGCTCACTTCCTTTCCGTCGACCTTGACGCTTCCGCTTGTATACTTCTGGAGCTGCGCAATGCAGAGGGCGAGTGTGCTCTTGCCGCTTCCCGAGGCGCCTACCAGAGCGAGATGCTCACCGGGCTTCAGGTCGAGATTAATCTGCTTCAGCAGGTGGATGCCGCCGCCCGGGCTGAAATAAAGGTCTTTGACCTGGATGCTGCCCGTCATGAGATGGGGGGGGCGCTCATGAGGCTCGAGAGCGAATTCCGGAGCAATGTCGAAATACTCCATGAGCCGCTTGTAGCTGACCTTGGCATCCTGGTAAATTTGGTAGAATTCCAGAAGCTCCTTCCATGGGTCGTACAACTTCTCGTATGCGGAAAGAAACGCAACCAAGGCTCCCAAGTCGAAACGGCCATGGATGGCCAGATAGCCTCCCACAATGAAGAGGACGAACGGACCCATGTTCTGGAACAAGTTGTTCATGACCTTGATGGCATTTCGATAGATGTTCCAGGTGATTCGAATCTTCAGGAGCTGATCGACCATCTCACCGAATCGTCGATTCTCAATGCGATAGCCGGCGTTGGAATGGACTTCGTGAATGCCGGAGATCGTCTCCCCGATCTTCCCGCTGATGAGACGGGTCGCGTCCACTCGGGCCTTGTTCGCCTCATTGGCTCGGCGCTGCATGGCTGGAATCGAAAAAAGGATAAATGGGTAAATAACGAAGCTGAGAGCCGCCAGGATCGGATTGAGGTAAAACATGTAGGCAGCGAAGGCGACCAGTGTCAGCACGTTGTTCAAAGGGACCGCCACCGCCTGTCCGACCAGCTCTCCCGCTGCGACCACCTCGGTCACAAGCGAGGACACGATCATTCCGGCAGAGGCTTTGCGGAAAAACCCAAGGGGTAGAGTGAGAATGTGGTCGTAAAGCTCTTTTCGGATGCGGGCGAGCGTTTCCTGTCCCAGCTTGGTTTGCAGAATGTTGATGGCGAACTTCAGACCTCCCGTCACGACCACCGCCGCGAGATAGAGACCGCAGTAGAGAAAGAGCAGGTCGACTTTCCCGAGGCCGATAGCCAGGTTGACGATCCTCTTCTGCATTTCCAACGGAAAAACCCGGGTTGCGATGCTGATTGCGATGATGAAAAGCAGCAGAGATTGAAGCTTGAGATCGCTGGTTTTGACCCAATAGTAGAGGGATCGCTTGGTGATCATGGGCCCGGTGCCTCGGGATAGGCGTGCTGGTTCGGGGCGGCAGTGAAGTCGTATGCCATGGGGCGGGCCTTGTCTCGCCAACGTTGGTGGCTCGCCCTTCTGCGCACAAGATGCGGCTCTGAGCTTTACATGTTTGTTGACGAAGAGACAAGCTCTTTGTATGCTCGATCGAAGCTGTCGTTGGCAGCTGCCATCAACGCCCGC
This sequence comes from uncultured Syntrophobacteraceae bacterium, assembly GCA_937889795.1. Taxonomy (GTDB): domain Bacteria; phylum Desulfobacterota; class Syntrophobacteria; order Syntrophobacterales; family Syntrophobacteraceae; genus CALBZH01. The sequence goes on from CALBZH010000353.1 coordinate 11,523, forward strand.
CGGAGGGTAGTACACGAATAGAGCCCATCGAACGGACCTTTTTTGCTCTTTTGGAGGAGGCATCCCCATGCTGATCACCGAGACACGTCAAGGAAACATCGTGGTGTTGGCGGTGGAAGGGCGACTGGATTCCAATACGTCGGACCAGTTCGAAAAACAGCTTTTCGGCATGGTCGAGCAGGGGGAAGTCCTGTTTGTCCTTGATTTCGGGGGACTGGACTA
>CALBZH010000354.1 GCA_937889795.1 uncultured Syntrophobacteraceae bacterium
GAGCATGCTGAGGCGAGTGCTGCCTCGGCCCGTTGTCCGGAGGCTTCTTTCTGCGTTCTCCACGATGAATGCAGGATTTTTCAAACCGTTGGCACAACAAGCGGGAGCTCATTGGAGGGTGTCATGGATGGTAGCGTAACAATTCGTATGGACGGCAGGACCGTCGTGGCTCAAGCTGGCAGTACGATTCTCGATGCAGCCAGAGAGGTGGGTATTCACATCCCCACCCTTTGCTACAGCCCGTTGCTGCGGCCGCTTGAAAACTGCCGCCTGTGTGTCGTGCGCATTGTGGGTGAGCAGAAATTCAAGGCCGCCTGCAGCACGCCGGTTGTCGAAGGAATGGAGATTGTCACCTCGGACGAGGATCTCTGGAAGACCCGCAGGCTGTTGCTCGACCTCCTGCTGGATACCCACTACGGGGACTGCGTTGCGCCCTGTACAGCGACCTGCCCGGCCGGAGTGGACATTCAGGGTTACCTGGCTCTGATCGGCCATGGCGAATATCGGGAGGCCGTGCGGCTCGTCAAGGAGAAGATCCCGATGCCAGCAACCATCGGACGCGTCTGTCCCCATCCTTGCGAGTCGGCGTGCCGACGCAACCTGGTGGATGACGCGGTTGCCATCAACAGTTGCAAGCGCTTTCTGTCGGATTGGGAGATGCGCTCCGGAGAGCGTGTGCTTCCAGCCGTTCCCCCCTCCACGGGCCGGAAGGTGGCTATCATCGGCGGCGGTCCTGCGGGACTCAGCGCTGCCTATTACCTTCGAAGCATGGGGCACGGCGCCACGATCTTTGAATCTCGGAGCGCGCTGGGAGGAATGCTGCGATATGGCATTCCCTCGTACCGGCTCCCGAAGGAAATCCTGGACTGGGAGATTGAGGGGATCCTCGGCCTTGGGGTTGACGTGAAGTGTGGCGTCCAGTGGGGACGGGATTTTACGCTCGGTGAGCTCAAGAACGATGGATTCGATGCCATCTTCGTTGCCATCGGGGCCTGGAGCATTCGCAAGCTCGGAATTGAAGGCGAGGAGCTGCAGGGGATTGATTCCGGCGTCGATTTCCTCGAAAAAACGGCTCAAACCGGAGGCCGTGGGGTTACGGTCGGAAAGCGGGTGGCGGTTATTGGCGGGGGGAACGTTGCCATCGACGCGGCCCGCACTGCGCACCGGCTTGGAGCCGAGAGCGTCACGATCCTCTACCGGCGCTCCCGAACCGAGATGCCCGCGAGTCATGAAGAGGTCGAAGCCGTCCAGGAAGAAGGTGTGGACATCCAGTTCCTGGTGGCCCCCATTCGGCTCATCGGAGAAAACGGAACGCTGCGGGGTGTGCAGTTCGTCCGGATGGAGCTTGGGGCACCGGACGCCAGCGGGAGGCGACGCCCGGTTCCCATCGAGGGCTCCGAGGTGGTTATGGAGGTGGACCAGGTCATCAGCGCCATCGGTCAAGTCCCGGACATTCCCATGCACGATGCCGCTCCGGGCGACGGAAACGACCTGCCGATCACCCGGTGGAGTACGATCGGCGGCGACCCCGCCAGCATGTACACCGGGCGGGAAATGGTGTTCACGGGCGGGGACGTGTTCAGGGGGCCGGCAACGGTGGTGGCCGCCCTTGCTGATGGCCGGAAAGCTGCCTGGTCGCTGGATCGCTTTTTCCATTCGAGCAAGGTGGAATCGGAGCCCCTCGAATTCAACATCAGCAAGGGAGATCTGGCAAGCATTGATCGGGAGCCCTTCAGCGTTCTGCGCACCATATCGCGGGAGTCGATGCCGCACCTGGAGGTGAAGAAGCGAATCGGTAATTTCGAGGAAGTCGAGCTTGGATTCGACCTGGAGCAGGCAAAGCGGGAAGCCTCGCGCTGCCTTGCCTGCGGGTGCTCGGCGGCCTTCGATTGCGGGCTGCGTCAGATGATGAACGAGTTTCAGGTGGATTGGCGGGATCAGCCGAGCAACAAGGTCCATTACCAGCGGGTTACCGCCGTGGACACGCACCCACTCATCGCCCTCGATCCCAACAAGTGCATCCGCTGTGAACGGTGTCAAGTGGCCTGCGCGACATTCCAGGCGTCCAATGCGATCCTTTTGAAGGAATGGCCCCGCTTGAACGACCGATGCGTCAGCTGCGGTTTGTGCGTTGACCTGTGCCCGACGGGAGCCCTCATGGAAAAGCGCGAGGGTCGCCCCTTGGATCGCCTCGACTGGCAAACGGCTTCGACGCACTGCATCCACTGCGGGCTTGGGTGCGATTTGGAGCTGAAGCTCAAGGGCGAAAGGCTCGTCTGGATCTCGAACGGCTCCCAGAAATCGCCCAACTGGGCTTCGACCTGCCGGCGTGGCCGATTCCACGTCTTCGACACGGTCTGGCTCGGTGAGCGTGTTCTCAAACCCATGGTGCGTCGCAACGGAACCCTGGAGGCAGTCTCATGGCAGGAGGCGGTCGAAACGCTCGTCAGCGGGTTCCGCGCCATCCACGAGCAGCGGGGCGGTGGGGCGTTGGGTGCTCTGGCATCGCCGCGCTGCACGAGCGAATCCCACTACCTCTTGCAGAAATGGCTGCGCGCCGGGTGGCAAAGCCACAACCTGGACTTTCCGGGCCGAGAGCCCTGGGAGAATTTGCAGACGTTGCTCGGCCGGCATCTTCCTGCCGAGGGCATGCGCGGGGATCTGCCCGGCCTGCAGCGGGCACAAGCCATCCTCGTGTGCGGCGACGGTCTGGAGGAGCTGTCTCCCGTCGTGGCCACGGTGATTCGGCGGGCTGCGATCAACAAGCAAGCCTCGCTCTGGCAGATCAGCTCAGGCCCCGATGAGCTGACGCCCTATGCGTCCATCGCTCTCCACGCGGATCCGGAGGAATGGGACGCGATGCTGACGGAGCTCCACGAGGGCGTGGCTGGATCGCGGGGCTCTGCTGCCAGTGCGTCCGGTGCTTCGATCGAGAAGGCGCCGCTTCGCGCCCACCGGCACGGGGAGCGCGGGAAAGAAGCCTTCGAAGCGCTAAAGGCGGCCTTGGCCGGAGCGGTTTCCATGGCATTTGTTTTCCCCGACAGCCTGGGCTTGGGGAAGGCCGCCCGATCCTTGGAATCGCTGATCCGGTTGGCCGCGGAGAAAGCAGGCTCCCACAAAAAGCAGGGGGCTTTCGTCTACCCGCTGACGGCTGAGATCAATACGTTCGGGGCCCTCGTCATGGGGGTCTCCCCCCGTCTGTTGGCCGGCTTGAGGGATGTTACGAACAAACCCGCCGCCAAACGGTTTTCCGACGCATGGAAGTCCCCGAAGCTCCCGCCGGAGCGTTGGACCGCCGTGGAG
>CALBZH010000355.1 GCA_937889795.1 uncultured Syntrophobacteraceae bacterium
GAAAGCTGGTCGACCTCATGATCCTGGACGGCCTTTGGGACGCCTTCAACGGCTATCACATGGGAAACACAGCAGAGAACGTCGCAGCCAAGTTCAATGTCACGCGCCAGGATCAGGACGAATTCGCCCTGGCGAGCCAACAGAAGGCAGAGGCCGCCATCAAGAGCGGCCGATTCAAGGATGAGATCGTTCCCGTCGAGATTCCTCAGCGCAAAGGCGCAACGGTCTTGTTCGATACCGACGAGCATCCGCGCTTTGGAACCACGATCGAGGCGCTCAGCAAGCTCAAGCCCGCCTTCACCCCCACCGGCACGGTCACCGCCGGCAACGCATCCGGCATCAATGACGGCGCCGCGATCCACATCGTCATGAGCGCGAAGAAGGCTGCGTCCTTGGGGCTCAAGCCCTTGGCCATCATCCGCGCCTATGCGTCCAGCGGCGTCGATCCCGCGATCATGGGAATCGGTCCCATCCGCGCCAGCCAGAAGGCCCTTGCCAAGGCCGGCTGGACTCCCCCCGACCTGGACGTGATTGAAGCCAACGAGGCCTTTGCTGCCCAAGCGATTGCGGTCAACCGCGAAATGGGCTGGGACCTTTCCAAGGTGAACGTGAACGGCGGCGCCATTGCCATCGGCCACCCCATCGGAGCCTCCGGCGCACGCATTCTGACGACCCTTCTCTATGAAATGCAGAAACGGGATGCCAAGAAGGGACTGGCCACCCTGTGTATTGGTGGTGGTCAGGGCTCCGCCATCGCGGTAGAGCGCCCCTAACCCGCAATGCGCACGGATTGGATGCAGCCAAACGATCATCCATAACATAGAGGAGGATTCAGACCATGGCATACGAGAACATTCTCTTTGAAGTCCAGGACGGCGTGGGCGTGCTCACGTTCAACCGCCCCAAGGCACTCAATGCGCTGAACCCCGCGACACTTGAAGAAGTCAACGACGTCATCGACAAGACCCGCAGCGACGAATCCATTCGTGTGCTCGTTCTGACAGGCGCCGGCGACAAGGCCTTCGTGGCCGGAGCAGACATCTCCGAGTTCCCCAAGATGAATCCCCTTCAAGCAAGGCTCTTCGCCGAGCGGGGGCAAGAGGTCTTCTTCAAGCTGGAAAGTCTTCCCAAGCCTGTTATCGCCTGCGTGAACGGTTTCGCTTTAGGTGGAGGCTGTGAGCTCGCCATGAGCTGCGATTTCATCTATGCCTCGGAAAAAGCGAAGTTCGGTCAGCCCGAGATCAACCTGGGCATCATTCCCGGTTTCGGAGGAACACAGCGGTTGTCCCGGCTGATCGGACGGGCCAAGGCGAAGGAACTGTGCATGACGGCCGAAATGCTCGATGCTCAGCAGGCAAAAGAGCTGGGCTTGGCAGCCAAGGTTTTTCCGGCGAACCAGCTGGTCGAAGAAACGATGAAGATCGCCAAACAGCTCGCAGCCAAGAGTCCGTCGGCCCTTCGCGCCATCAAGCTGGTCACCGACCGGGGCTTCGATATTGATCTCAAGAACGGGTGCGCTCTTGAGGCCGAGGCTTTCGGGAACGCGTTCGCCAGCGAGGATGCCAAGGAAGGGGTGGCTGCCTTTCTCGAAAAGCGGAAACCGGTTTTCAAGGGATCTCTGTCCAGCTAGACCAGTCAGCCATATAGGGCGCTGAACGTTGTGGGCCGCCTATGACGGCGGCTGATCCGGTAGAGCAACGGACAGCCATTGCGGGGATCGTTCTCACGCGGGAGGAGCTGTAATGAATTTCGAACTGACAGAAGAACAAAAAATGATCCAGGACATGGCGAGGAAGTTTGCTGAGCGCGAGATCAAGCCGGTTGCAGCCGAGCTGGATCGCACACATCAGCATCCCGCTGACATCGTCGCCAAAATGGGTGAATTGGGCCTCCTGGGCGTCACCATTCCTGACGAATACGGCGGAGCCGGCATGGACTACGTTTGCTATGTGCTCTCCATGATTGAAATATCTAAGGCCTGCGCCTCGTGCGGTGTGATCATGAGCGTTTGCAACAGCCTCTATAATTTCCCGGTGTTCAAATACGGGACTGAGGAGCAGAAACAGAAATACCTCCGCCCGGTTGCCAGCGGCGAAGCGCTCGGCTGCTACGGCCTGACGGAAGCGGGCGCAGGGTCCGACCCCGCCAAGATGGCAACGACCGCCGTACTCGACGGCAACGAATGGGTGATCAACGGCACGAAAAAGTTCATCACCAACGGCAACGTTGCCAGCTACTGCGTTCTGGCAGCCGTGACCGACAGGAGTGCAGGCTATAAGGGGATTAGCTCCTTCATTGTCGATCTCAAGAACACCAAGGGCTTCAAGGTCGGCACGGTTGAAGAAAAGTTGGGCATCAACGCTTCGGGCACCGCTGAGCTGGTCTTCGAGGACGCGCGGATTCCCAAGGAAAACCTGCTTGGCAACTTGGGAGAAGGCTTCAAGCAGATGCTGACCACCCTGGACGGTGGCCGCATCGGCATTGCCTCCCAGGCCTTGGGAATCGGACGGGCCGTTCTGGATGAGGCTGTCGAGTACGCCCAGACGCGCGAGCAGTTCGGACGCCCCATTTCATCCTTCCAAGCGATCCAGTGGAAGCTCGCCGACATCGCAACCCAGCTCGACGCGGCCGAGCTCCTGACGCTGCGGGCGGCTTGGCTCGAGCAGAACCACAAACACTATGAAAAAGAAGCGGCCATGGCCAAGCTCCTCGCTTCGGACACAGCCATGTGGGCCGCCGTTGAGGGCGTCCAGATCCTCGGTGGCTACGGCTACTGCAAAGACTATCCCATGGAGCGCCATATGCGTGATGCCAAGATCACGCAGATTTATGAAGGCACCAACGAAATCATGCGGCTGGTCATTGCCCGTAATGCTCTCAAACAGCGCTGATTCCGGCATCCATAATGAAGCAACGGAAATAAAAAGCCCCGGATGCAGCAGCATCCGGGGCTTTTTATTTCCGTCCGACCCACGAGATCAGGCCGAGCATTCCAGTTGTTGTCAGCGTAGGGATGACGCAGGCAAGTCAACGCTGCCCGGTGCTGGAGAGTGTGGCCTCACGTTTCATTTCACGCCCCCACTCGATGATCTGTTCACGTCACAGACCCCATGGGAGAGGATCTACCCGGAACGCATGAGTCTGCGCTCTCGCCGCTGAATCCTCTTGATGGCCTTCTTCTTCTTGATGCGACGCCGCTCTCCCTTGGAGAGGTAATAATTGTGGCGGCGCAAGACGGGCTGAACATTCTTCTGGAAATCTTTGCGGAGCTTGCGAATCTTTTTCTCAATGCTCTCTCTTGGTTCGGCCTCCGGCATTCAGTATTCACCTACCTTTCGGAAAAAGCATGCTTTCTTTCGGATGCTCCCCCCGCCTTCATCCCACATGCCTTGCCGGGCGAAGGGCGCATGCCGTACGACTCGGGCATCCATTGCTTGCCTGCAGGAATCCCATAAACGATGGATACTACTTGAAGCCTTCACACATATCAAGCAAAGATTCCGCTCAGCTCGAAACGAGCTCTCCTCGGAGCGAATGGGCAAACGCCTCGACGATTCTCACCACGGCCAGCCGTCCCACCAGCCCCTCATCGCCCTGGAAATTGACGATCCGATTCTGCTGGGTGCGGCCCATCAACTGACCGTTGGACGCACGACTGGGGCCTTCCACCAGAATCTCTCGAACCGCTCCCACTTCCGCCAGGCTCTTACGGACCGTGATCTGGGCTTGAAGCGACTGGAGCTCGCTCAGGCGACGC
>CALBZH010000356.1 GCA_937889795.1 uncultured Syntrophobacteraceae bacterium
GACCACCGAGATCTACACTCTTTCCCTACACGACGCTCTTCCGATCTCTTGGACGAGCTTCACCGCATTGCCTGATCTCCATGACCCGTAGGCGGCCTGGACCCTTCCTGGAGCCCCCCAGCCCTCGAGAAGGCTCCCTCCGAAGCTCAAAATGTAGGTGGCCTTTTCCAAAGCAAAGGCAACGTCGGCAGCTCTTCCCAGGAGCAGCGATGCGGCGGTGGCCCGGCTGTCTGCATGGGTGGGCATTTTGAAGAGGTTCGCGGAGCCATATGCCGCTAAAAACTGCTGCCACAGCTCATCCATGCTGCTGCGCCGCGCGCTGGTGATGCAGGCCAAGGCGTTGGCGTTCCCCTCGGAGCGGAGCTTGGACAAGCGCGAGCCCAGCTCCTTCAGGGCCTCATCCCACGAAATGGGCTGAAACCCACTCGGGTCGCCACGCTTCTTCGTTTGCTTCATGGGCTTGGACAAACGGTACGGGGCGTAGAGGAATTGGGCTCCAGCGGCTCCGAGGGGGCAGATGCCTCCCCGGTTGACGGGATGAGCAGGGTTGCCTTCAATCGCAATCGCACGCTTCCCGTCTACCAGCTTGGCGCGAATGCCGCATCCCCCGTTGCACAGGACGCACGTGGAAGCTGCGTGAGTGACTTCACCGCGCTCGGGAGACGGCCTCCATGACCAATTCTGGCTCCAGATCGCCGAATCGTCCGCCAGCTTCCAGGGAATGGGAGTCAGCAAACTGCCGCCCACAACGCCTGCCGTAAACTGTAAGAACGCTCTCCTGCCCACTTTCATGCCGCTTATCCTCTCCTCAGAACCGTATGTCCGTTCAACACGGGGCCACGTCCGATGGATGCCGTGTATGGGGTCTACTTGTGGCAGATCTCGCAGTTGTTGCTGCCGCCTTTGTCGGCATGGCATTTCTCGCACTCGTCCATTTTCATGGTCTGCTTGCTATATCCCGTGAGCTTGTTCTCGAAGTAGACCGGGGTTTTCTCCTCTTTGACGACGTCCCGATGGCACTGCACGCACTCCACCTTGCCCTTGTGAGCGGCGTGGGAGAAATAGACGTTGTCAGGCTGGTAAGCATAGATCTTCCAGGGAATTTCCCGGTCCTTTTGGACGTATTCTTCGACAAGGAGCTGCTCGTCCTTGGTCTGACCCATCTGGGATTCGTGGCACTCCTTGCACTTGGCGAGCTTTGGGACCCCGCCGTAGGTGCCGTCGTCGCGGAAAACGTGGCAGTCTTCGCAGCTTGTGTCCTGGTGGGCCACATGTGAGAAATTCATGGGCTGAGTCTTCTGGGAGTAAAGTAGGTTGGGAAAGACGACCCACCCGACAACCAAGGACACGATGAGACCCGCGAAGAACGCGATGATCCCCAGGGTGCTTCCTGAACCGCCGCTTTTGTTTTCTTTCATACGATTGCCTCAACTGCACCATGCGTGAAGTGATGGTGGCCGTTCCCTAGGACGCCGGCCGATCAAAATCCAAATTTCACAAATTTCGATTTATTAAACGCTTGAAAACCGGCTTGTCAAGGGAAAAGGAACCTATCGAAATCCTTGAGATTAGGGGGAATTATCGCACAAGAAAAGCCATGAGAATGTGAGCATCATCACAATATGGAAGCCAGAATCCTGGCAAAACCCTGTGTCGCGGTTGCATTCGAGGGTTGATCTAGGAGGGGGGATTTCGTTAAAAGGGTGACGACTCCGACGCCGTCCGGCTTGGACAGATGCAACAGAGAGGAAGCTCCTGCGCGATGCGAGTGATGACCTTCAACCTGAGATTTGAGAACGACCGAGACGGAGACGACAGCTGGTCCAGGCGTCGGGACGTGGCCGTGGCCGTGATCGAGCGTCACACTCCTGATCTCCTTGGGACACAAGAGGGAACCCCGGCCCAGTTGGCCTTTTTACTGGATAACCTTTCGGCCTACGGGATGGTGGCAGCCCAACGGCCGGATGATCCTTCCTGCCAGTACCCGACCCTTTTTTACCGATCAGACCGGATGCTGCCCTTGTCCTGGGGTGAGTTTTGGCTGTCATCTACCCCCACGGAGCATCGCAGCAAGGGCTGGGACAGCGCTTTCCCCCGAATGATGAGCTTCGGCCGCTTCAAGGACCTTCTGGCTGGGCGGGAGCTCTGGGTGGCCGTAACGCACCTGGATCATTTGGGAGCCTTGGCTCGTTTTGAGCAGGGCCGAATCATCGCCCAGTGGGTCACGGCGCGCGACGCTCCGGTAATCCTCACTGGAGATTTCAACGATGCGCCGGATTCTTCCGTGCATCGCCTTCTGACAAGTCCTCAAGTCGGGCTGATCGATTCCTGGCTGGGGTTGGGGCCCCCGGAAGGCGAAGCTAGCATGACGCACCATGATTTTCGTGGCGTTCCCCAGAAATGCCGCATGGACTGGGTGCTGACGACCCGGGAGCTCAAAGCGGTTTCCGTTCAGATCCTGCGGGATCACGTGAGTGGAAGGTATCCTTCGGATCATTTTCCGTTTGTTGCTGAGCTGGCCTGGCGTTGAGAACGCTTACCGGTCAGGGAGAAGCTATGAAAGACACAATTCGTGTGGCGATGGTTCAGCCTAAGCCATATCCGACGTTCGACGACCCTAGAAATCTGGGGCATGCACTGCAGCTCCTTGAAAGATGCCGGGGAGAGCAGCTGGATGTCATCTGTTTTCCGGAATACTTTCCCTATATGGGTGAGGAGGAGCTAGGCGTGGCCGCCCGTCAGCACAAGAGCTTCATCATCGCGGGCCTGGTTGAAAGCGAGGATGGCAAGCTCTATAACACGGCGACGGTCTTCGACCGATCGGGCTATGTGATTGGTCGCCAGCGCAAGCGCAATGTGGGGGCGCTCGAACGGACTCAGCTTGGCATCTCCGCCGGTGACGGCCTGTTCCGGTCGTTTGCCACGGACTTCGGGAAAATCGGCGTGCCCGTGTGCATCGATTTCTGGGGGCAGCCGGAAGCGGGGAAGATGCTGGCGGACCAAGGCGTGGACGTTGTTTTCAACATCAGTCTCTTTCCCATCCTGCGTGGTCATTGGAAGACAGGGGCGCTGGTTCGGGCCTTCGACAACTTCGTCCCCGTGGTCGGCGTCAACACGGCGGAGTACAATGCCCTCATCCAAGGCAAGCGCCACCATCAGTTCGGGGGCGGCAGCTTCATTATTCAGCCCCCCAAGCTCATCGACATGGACGACTTTCGGCGGTGGTTTCGAAGCTTCGACAACACTCGGGACTGGGTCACGGCCGAGCTGGACGATCTCGAGCACGTGCAGATTGCGACCGTCAATTTGAGCACGGCCAGACGATTCCGCCGGGAGTTCTGGAACCGCTTCGGATTTCAAAGGTAGGAACTGGCATTGCGCCGCCCGTGGTCTTTGCGGGAGTGGCGGCTCAACGGGGTCTTCACTCTGCCGGTGCTGGCCACAATCGAGGTGGCCCCCCGGTTCAGCAACGGAGGGCCTTCGTTTGATTACGCTTCGAGGGCGTTTCGGATGGCTTTGCCGAATGGCTTGGTCAGGATACCCACTTCCGTAATAATCCCCGAGATGTACTTGTGAGGCGTCACATCGAAAGCTGGGTTGATGGCCTGTACGCCTTCGGGAGCAACCGCCTTCCCGAAGAAGTGAGTCACCTCTTTGGGCGATCGCTGCTCGATGGGGATTTCCGAGCCATTTGCGATGCTCGGATCGATCGTGGACCTCGGTGCCGCCACATAGAACGGGATGTCGTGGGTCTTGGCGAGAACGGCCAAGGTGTAGGTGCCGATCTTGTTGGCCGTGTCCCCGTTCGCGGCGATGCGGTCCGCTCCCACGACGACCACATCGATCTGCCCCTGCTGCATCAAACTTCCCGCCGCGTTGTCCGTGATCAGCGTGACGGGAATGCCCGCCCGATGGAGCTCGAGTGAGGTCAGCCGCGCCCCTTGCAGGAAGGGACGCGTCTCGCACGCATAGACGTGCAGCGACGGGTCGCCTTCAAAAGCGCTCCGAATCACGCCCACGGCCGTCCCGTAGTCCGCGGTCGCCAACGCTCCCGCATTGCAGTACGTGAGGACCCGTGCGCCTCGCGGAATGACCTTGGCCCCCCAGCTGCCGATCTGGACGTTGGTGGTGACGTCCTCCCGCAGGATCTCGTCGGCCTTTTCTCGAATGAGCCGCTGAAGCTCTTCGACGTTCGCCCCTGGGTTCTCCACGAGAACCGAGTAAACCCGCTCAACCGCCCAAGCCAGGTTGCTGGCCGTCGGTCTGGCCGTGCGAACCTGCTGGCAGAGCCGCACAAACTTGGTCTGAAACGTCTGAACGTCCGCGGCCAGGATGGTGCGCGCTCCCAGGGCAAGCGCCATGGCGCCGGCCACTCCGATGGCGGGGGCGCCCCGGATGGCCATGGTCTTGATGGCGTTCACCACTTGCTGCGGCGTGGTGCAGCGGAGCACCACCTCCCGATGCGGGAGAATCCGTTGGTCGAGGATGGCGACCGCGTCGCCATCCCAGTATATGGGCGGGAACCATTGCTGTGCCATGCTTTCGAGATCTCCTTAACGCTTCAGTTTCTTGCGCAGGACGTCGTTCACCATCTGCGGGTTCGCCTTGCCTTTGCTCTTCTTCATGACCTGCCCCACGAAAAAGCCGAACAGCTTCTCCTTGCCCGCTCGATATTCCGCGGTTTCCTTTGGATTTTCGGCCAGCACCTCGTCGATGAGGGCATCAATGGCGCCCTCATCCTTCACCTGGACTAACCCTTTCTCCTCGACAATGGTCTTGGGAGTCTTGCCCGACCGGTACATCTCCTCGAACACCGACTTGGCGATTTTGCCGCTCACGACTCCCGCGTCGATCAACTGAAGGAGCTCGGCAAGGTGTGCCGGGGTCACCGGGCACGCTTCGATCTCGCGCTCGTCGCGCTTGAGCTCTCGGATGAGCTCGGACATGATCCAGTTGCTGACAATCTTCGGGTTGGGGAAGAGGTGCGATGCCTCCTCGAAATAGCTGGCCAGCGACTTGGATGCTGTCAGGACCTGGGCGTCGTAGGCTGGGAGGCCGTATTCGCTCACAAAACGCGCGCGCTTGCTGTCGGGCAGCTCCGGGAGAGACTTTCGAACCGCTTCCACCCACTCGGTGTCGACCGCGATGGGTACCAGATCGGGGTCAGGGAAGTAACGGTAATCGTGCGCCTCTTCCTTGCCCCGCATGCTCACCGTGATGTTCCGGCCAGCATCCCAAAGAAGGGTCTCCTGGATGATCGGCTCACCGCGCTCGAGCAGAGCCCGTTGTCTTCGGATTTCGAACTCCAGGGCCCGGGCTACGTTGCGGAAGGAATTCATGTTCTTGAGCTCGGTTTTCACGCCCAACTTGTCGGATCCCACCGGACGCATGGAGATGTTGGCATCGCAGCGCATGCTGCCTTCCTCCATATTGCCGTCGCAGATCTCGAGGTAGCGCAGGATTTCCCGGATCGTGCGCAGGTAGGCGGCCGCTTCATCGGGAGTGTGCATGTCGGGCTCGCTCACGATTTCCATGAGCGGAACGCCGGTGCGGTTGAAGTCCACGTAGCTGACGGGCTGGAATTCATCATGCACGAGCTTTCCGGCATCTTCCTCCATGTGGATGCGATGGAGCCTGATGCGCTTGGCCCCATCCTCGGTTTGGATTTCCACCCAGCCGCCCTCGGCCAGGGGAAGCTCGTACTGCGAGATCTGGTAGCCTTTCGGAAGGTCGGGGTAGAAGTAGTTCTTGCGCGCGAACTGGCTGTAGGGCGCGATGCGGCAATGGGTCGCCAGGGCCATCTTCATGGTGAATTCCACCACGTCGCGGTTCAAGACCGGCAGCACCCCGGGCATGCCCAGACACACGGGGCAGGTATGGGTGTTCGGGTCCGCTCCGAACGCCGTCGAGCAGCCACAGAAAATCTTGCTCTTCGTGATCAGCTGTGCGTGGACTTCAAGTCCGATGACCGGTTCAAGCTCCATTGCAGACCATTCCTTTTCCGAGCGCACCGCTCGATGACTATTTTGGCAACAAAAGAGGGTATGTTCCTGAAAGTTGTGCTGAATGCGCAAACCACGCACTCACGGATTGGAGCTATATAACACCCGGCAAAGGACCGTCAAGCTCAAGGACGCCAACGCTGGGGGGCATCGCCCGGAACAGCTCCGGACGTTTCGATTGTGGTGAAAGTATGGGCTAACCCGTTGCCGGTAATCTATTCCAAAGGCAATTCCTGTCGGTCACCACAACGGGCTCGACCTGACCGAACACCTCGAAGGGGGCCACGAACCTGGAAAGGACAGGGGACAGGAGGAACTGCTGGGAAGTGTAGTGAAGCAGCGCCTGCTCCTTGGCGCGCCGCTCCTTCTCACCGAGGGCGAAACGAAGCGGGACGCGGACCGCGCTTGGAGCGCTATGACCGGCCGCCCCGGCGGTTCGGGCTCCTTCCGGGGAAGCCGGAAAGGGAGAGGTACGGATGAAATAGGTCAGGATTCTCATGCTTTCGACCTGGACCCTCTGGGACCCGTCCAGGCAGCTCAGGGCGCCCAGCACGAACAGGGCCACGGCCCGATGGTCCGGGTGGCGATCCAGGGGATCGGGCAGGACGACCCAGTGGGGAGAGAATTCGGCGATCGAATCGCTGATGCTTCGGCTGAGGCTTGAGCCCGTATACCGGATATCCGTGTCCCGGCACTCCGGATACGGAGGGCGGCTCATGAGGGTATGCGGCGAGACGTAGGCGAGCTCGGCCCCCCAGTGTGTGGACAGAAGCGCGTGGATTCCCGCGTCGGGGAAGCCCAGGAGCTCCATGTCGCCGTTTCCCACCCCCAGGCTTTTCATGGCGCGGACGGTCTCGAACCATCGCATCCTTCCGTACTCGATGAAATCCTTCGGGGCCAGCCCCGCTCTGCCGTAGTGATTCCTCGCCCCTTCGACATATCCGTCCCCGCAGGTCACGAAGACGACACGCACTGTGCCCTGGCTCGCCCTCACGAGCTGCAGAAGCCCGCCGGCTCCGAGGGTTTCATCATCGGGATGCGGTGCAAACACCATGACCCGAAGCCCGCGATGCAATGGCGGCCCCCCTGATGGGGCGAGCATGCCCGCTCCGCCAGCCGGCACGGGTACGGTTGTCGGCGAAACGGGCAGGTCTTTGATGCCCGACATGTCACAAACGCCCTCTCCGCGTCCGGCAAGGCACGTCAGGGTCCAAAGATTCAAAGCCGCAATGCGACGCAATGCTTCCCTTCGCGTCATGGGTTGGTCTCCTCAATCAAAACCCCAGGTCTTCCTACCGAAGCTCGCAGCCTCGTTGACCGCATTTCCGATCTTTCATCGTTTCTGTCGGTCGGCCGAGCAAAGACGTCAATGGGAAATAGAAGACCCGACGAAATCAGCCAATGGGTGTTCCCGTGCTGAGGAGGAAGCTGTATGGAGTGGCAGCCTCGGCTGCGCCCGTCTTCCCCGGGGGAGGGAGCGAGGTAGCAGTGCTTTGGCCATGTTCCTCTGAGCCCTTGTCCGAACGCGACGCATCCCGAAAGGAATCCGACCTTAGACCACCTGTGGGAAGCGTTTGACATTGTGAACTCATTCATTATAGGAATACCCAGTTCGTACAGGCAGGTTTCGTG
>CALBZH010000357.1 GCA_937889795.1 uncultured Syntrophobacteraceae bacterium
GATTGGGGCCTTCCGACGCCGTTTTCCTTCTATCCCAGGGGACCGGGGTACGTGCACCTGAGCCTGGTCTACGACACCCTGGTCTGGAAAGACGAGAAGGGCATTGTCCCGTGGCTCGCGGAAAGCTGGGAATGCTCGGCAGATGGGCTCACCTGGACCTTTCGTCTGAGGCCGTCCGTCCGCTGGCAGGACGGCGCTCCTCTAAGCTCCCGGGACGTCCGGTTCACCTTCGAGTACCTTAAGACCCATCCCGTCGAGTGGTTTCCCATATCAAAAGCCGGCAGGGTCGAGACTCCCGACGACACGACGGTGCGCTTTCACCTGGAGACGCCCTATGCGCCGTTTCTCGGTCATCTCGCGGGGAGTGTGCCCATCCTGCCCGAGTACCTCTGGAAGGATGTCCCGGACCCTCGGGCCGCATCTCTCCCCGATCGGGCCGTCGGGAGCGGTCCGTACCGCCTGATCCAATACGACAAGGCGCAGGGTGGCTATGAATACACGGCCAATCCAGACTACTTCCTGGGCGCGCCGCGGGTTTCGAAGCTGCGGTTCGTTCCGGCGCCCGACCCCGTCGCGGCCCTGGACAGCGGTGCGGCCGACCAGGCGAGCATCCCGGCGGCTCTCATGGGCCGGTTTCGCGCGCAGCCCCGCTTTCAACTCAAATCCGGCCCTGCTTATTGGGTGCTCGGACTCCAGATGAACCGCGAACGGCCTCCCTTTTCCAAGCTCGACGTGCGCCGCGCCATCGCGCACGCCATCGACCGGCGGGCCCTGGTGGAGCGGGCGGTGCCCGGCGGTCTGGAAGGCGCTCACCCGGCCAGCCCAGGATTTTTGCCGCCGGATTCCCAATGGTTCGATCCCTCCTGCCAAGAGCGCTATCCGTTTGATCCGAGCCAATCGAGGGCCTTGCTTCAGTCGGCCGGCATCGGGGATGGAAACGGGCGCAAGGATTCGGCGCCTCCCGACGGTGTCTCACTGGCGCTCACCCTCATCACCACCTCGCACTACCTGCGCGAGGCCGAGCTGCTGCAGACCTGGCTTCGGGACGTCGGCTTGTCCATCGAGATCAAGGTGCTTGACGTGAAGACGCTTGACGCCAGAGTGCGCGAAGGGCGTTACGACTTGGCCCTCAGTGGCCATGGAGGGCTCGGGGGCGATCCGTCCGTCATCATGGGATTCGGGACGGTGAGCGAAGGGGGCTGGTCCGGTCAAACGCCCTCGACCCCCGAGTACCGTCAGGCGGCACAGCGGCTGCTGGCCTCGACGGATGCTTCCGAGCGGCGGTCCCTCTGCCAGGTCATGCAGCGGATCTATGCCGACGAGCTTCCCACGCTCCCCCTTTACTACCCCGTGACCACCATCGCCTATCGGCCCGAGATCTTGCAGGGCTGGTTTTTCACGGCTGAAGGCGGAATCGGCATCGGAGTCCCCATGGCCCTCAACAAGCTTGTGTTCCTGAGAGGGGAGTGAGGCGCGATGGCCTACCTCCTGAAGCGGGTCTGCTCGTACGCAGCGGTTCTCGTGCTGGCTCTTTCGCTCAACTTCACGCTGCCGCGACTCATCCCCGGGAACCCCATCGAGGAGCTGACCGGCGGCGTGGGAAGTGTGGCGATGGATTTGGATCCGCTAGCCAGGGAGGTCCTCCGAAGCTATTACGGGCTGGACCAGCCCCTTGCCGTCCAGTTTGGGCGCTATGTCGCGGGGCTGTGTCGCGGGGACCTGGGATACTCCATTCATTACCGGTCCGCTGTGACGCCCCTGCTCGTGGAGCGACTGCCGTGGACGTTGTTGCTCACCCTAAGCGCCGTCCTGTTGAGCTTTTCCGTGGCCATCTTCCTTGGAGCACGCGCTGGCTCCGCGGATCGCTGGGAAGGAGCCGTTCTGGTGCCGGCGGTCCTGCTTGAGAGCATGCCTTCCTTCGTCCTGGGAAGTATCCTCCTGGTGCTGCTGGCCGTGAAGCTGCCGCTGTTTCCGTTGGGCGGTGCCTACACGTCGCTCGCGGGTGTCACGGGATGGGGAAACGTGCTGGATGTGATCCATCATGCGGCTCTGCCCGTCGTGGTCCTGGCGGCTTCAGCCTTCTTTCCCGCCTACCTTGTGGTGCGCAGCTCGACCCGGCTCGTGACCCACGAAGCGTATGTGCTCATGGCGGAAATGAAGGGGCTCTCGGAGCGGGCGATCCGGTACCGGTACGTCCTGCGCACGGCCTTGCTCCCCGTGGTGAGCTTCTTCGGGCTGAGGCTCGCCTACTCGGCCGGGGGGGCCATTATGGTGGAGGTCCTGTTTGCCTATCCGGGCATCGGGAAGCTCACCTACGACGCGGTCCTGGCGCACGACTACGCCCTGCTCCAAGGGACGTTCGCGTTCTTCACGCTCTGGGTGCTCTCCATCAATTTCCTCACGGATTGCCTCTATGTGAGCCTCGATCCTCGGGTGAAGGAGGTCTGAGCGCATGCTGAACCGAGGATTGTGGTGCTCGGGGCTGTGGAGCCATTCCATGGGGAGGAGTGGTGCGGCCGTGCTGGCTCTCCTGGGGGTCCTGGCCCTCACGAGCGTGGCGTGGAGCCCTTACCCACCCGGGGCCATGGCCGGCCCGAGTCTTTCGCCGCCGAGCGGGGCTCATCTGCTGGGCACGAACGGGCTTGGCCAGGACGTGTTGAGCCAACTGCTTGCCGGTAGCGCGATTTCCCTGCTGGTGGGGCTTTCGGTGGGGCTGGGCGCGACGTTTCTGGGATTTGTGATCGGCTCGGCCGCCGGGTATGACCCCAAGCGGCTCGGGATCGTGCTCATGAGAACCGTCGACGTGCTGATGGCCATCCCCCGACTGCCGCTCATCATTCTGCTGGCGGTTCTCTTGCGCCCCAGGCTCGGCAACGTCCTGGGCGTGCTCATCCTGCTCCTGTGGCCG
>CALBZH010000358.1 GCA_937889795.1 uncultured Syntrophobacteraceae bacterium
TGGCTATTTGATAGCCCTGCATGGAGAATGGTTTTTGATCGGCGATATCTCTTCCTATCGCGCAAAGTTTGTGAGACTTATGTTGGTTATGCACTGGCTCAATTGAAGCGGATCAAATCCCACCGTTCCTGGCTTCTCAACCCCCCGTCTAAGCAACCTACACGAGGTGAATTCGGTTTACCTGAGCTGTCTATTCTAAAAGCTGACGATCGTAATCGCATTGAGGAGGCCATTTCAGACAAACTCCGACGTTGGGCCTTAGAAGACCTGGAAATGCCTCCGGCCACGAGAATCGCCATTAGGAAGCGGCTGGAGGAATTCTGGATGGATATCCTCAGCATAGAAGAAAGCGGTGAGCAGGTTGATCTGGAAATGAGACAAAAGGCGGCATTGTCACTCGGTCTGTCGCGAGAAGTCATAGAAGTTCTGGAACGTGAGCGGCGTTTTCGTTCTGCTCAGAAGCACTGGCAATCCTATCAGAAATGGAAAGCAGAGCGAAATCCGATGAGAGCCAATTTGGAATCCAGGTATGGATATGACACCAAACATGCCATGCATCTGATCCGTTTGATGCGCACTGGCCTCGAGCTCGTCCGGACCGGCGATCTCAGGGTGAGGCGCTACGACGCGGACGAGCTTCTTGCCATACGCGACGGCAAAATGACTTATGAGCAGGTGGTGGAAGAAGCCCAACATCTGGAGCATTTGATGCGCGAAGGCTTGGATTCCTCACCTCTTCCGACGCAGATTGATGAAGATTCAATCGATGAATTGGTGGTCGGCACCATCCAACAATTCTCAAAATAGAGTGCTTCAAATCGCCAGATGTAAGGTCGTCTGCATGGGGAAGACAGCGGCATAAAGTTGTGAGTAACTTTGTGAAGAGTAGCACTGTCCAAGACAGAATAACAACAGCTCTCTCGTTGTTGACATCGTAGCTCTTTGCCTCCGTGGCAGGTATTCATCTCGTCTATTGGAGTCCGTGAGCAGACTGTTGCTGGTTGGACAACGGTTTGTCTGTCACCACATTTCGATGCTGCCATTCTAGACTTTTGGAATCCAGCAGTCGTTCCTTTCTTTTGAATATCTTGAGAGTCTATTTTTTATACTGAACTATCCGGATTTCTCCGTCATAATCAGTCTCTTTCATTGCCTCGCACATGATCTCCAGTACCTGCTTCGGGTGCAATCCTCCGCTACCTGCACCAATCAAAGGAAATGCAATGGACCGATATCCATGATTCCTGGCCAGTGCCAGGGCGTTTCGCACCGATTCGGTGATGGACTTCCTGGAGGCTCGCCACAACATGTTGATTCCGGCGACATGAATGATCGCTTTGAATGGCAATCGGCCTGCACCGGTTTGAACTGCTGAGCCCAGGGGCATCGGGCCGCTTCGAGCCAACTCACGGAAAGGCGCTGTTCCGCCACGCTTCTTTATGGCCCCGGATACACCTTGAGGAATCAAAAGCCACCATGGGATGATATTGCGGTTCCAGGCATTGACGATCACGTCAACATCCTGGTCCAGCAGGTCGCCTTCAACAACGTTCAATGTCATGGTTCCCTCCAAGCGGGTGGACCTTATCTTTCCTTCCGACCACCATAATAAAGTACATCACCAAAGCTGGGATGAACAACAAAGCGCAGACCATGTATACGGTCCCCATTTCCATTATGCCCACGAAGGGATTCCATCCGAAAGGATACAGAAGCTTCATTTCGTAGTAGAGCGGCGCGTCGAAAGCAATGTGTAGCCATATGCCCAACATTCCTGAAATGGCCATCTTCCAGCGGGACGGCGAGTAAGGCAGACTCTGCACCGCCATCGCTTTTCCGATGAGACCCCGGAAAGGATAGGCGGCAACTCCCCAAGCCAACCCAAGCAGGCCGCCGATCAAGAAAGTGTGACAGTAGCCGTGCAAAGGGTAATCCAGGTTGAAAGCCATGACCAGCAGTGGCTCGACATCGACGATGATGTTGGCCCCAATCAAGACAGGAATGTCAATGTACTTTCGCAGTGGAAGTGCCACCGTGGAGTGTGGACCAAAATGGAAGGGCGTAAATGGCATCTGCAAATCTCCCTTTATCCTGCTCTGGCACAGATTGACAAAACCAGGGGCTGAGCGCAAGCGGAATTTGGCGATGAACGAGTGAATCAAGTTGACAGTTCAATTCCTGAACTCTATAGAATCGTCAAGCGGCTATACTCAAAACCACGATTCAGGAGGGAACAATGGCACCACAATCCGGCGAGGAAAGGTTCTTCAAGGGTAAACTCTACAATCTCGACATCAACAGGCTGGAACCCGATCCCGAGCAGCCCCGCAAGCATTTCGATGAAGTTGCGCTCACAGAGCTCACCGAGTCAATCAAACAACATGGCGTGTTGCAGCCTGTGTTGTTCAGGAAAGATGAATCCGGTAAGCTTTACATCGTGGCAGGTGAGCGAAGGTTCAGAGCTGCGAAGGAAGCCGGCCTCAACGAAATACCAGCCATATTCACAAAGGGCATGACTGCTGAAATCTCTCTCATCGAAAACCTTCTTCGCGAGAACCTAACGGCAGTAGAAGAGGCCGAAGCACTGCAGGCCATCATCGAAAAGCACGGCTACAAGCAAGATGACCTGGCCAAGACTCTCGGGAAGGCGCCTTCGACCGTCTCAGAGATTCTGTCTTTGAACAAACTGCCCCAAGAGATCCGTGACGAGTGCAGACAAGATCCCAAATGCCCAAGGAGAGTGCTCCTTGAGATCGTGAGAAAGAAGAAGTATGCGAAGGGAATGATCACACTTTTTGAAAAGTACAAGGAAAAAGGGTTAACGAGTGATGAACTCCGGAAGAGGACGCGTTCCAAAGCTCAGGGGCAGACTTCCAAAGAAGTGATGGCTTCAGTCAATGGAACGATGAAGAAGCTTTCTGGGGTCAACTGGGCAGAATGGGATGAATCAGACCGAAACCAACTGAGCGAAAAACTCGGCGAATTGAAGAGACTCATCGACGAAAAGTTATCTACTGCAAGCACTTAAGTTACTTCGGTGCGCCGAAGTTACGGCATTCTTGATCCATCCCGTGGGGATAGGAAAATACCGTAGCGACATGTGAGAGAGGCAGGCTAATGAAGCTCTTCATCTGGCACCACAGCAAGAGATTTTCCAGCTGGTCCATGTTTGATGAACCGCATATCTACCGGGACAACTATATGCAGGCAGAAGTCATTGTGTTGGCAAGTTCCAAAGAGGAAGCACTGGAATTACTCGGGCAAGAAGGTGCGTGGAATATCGAGGAACTTAAACGGATTGAGCCGAGAGTAGTGTCCTTGGATAAACCTGCGGTAGTCAACACATGGATCGATTTCGGATGAGTCTTTCCCATCATTTCCTTTGTCGCTTCTGATACCCATACACTACAAAGGGAGGCAACATACTTGAAAAAGGGTGAACCCGTCAGAGGAAAGGCGATTGAACGACGCCTTGGAGCATGGGTGGAAAAGCACTCAAGTGATGAATTGGTCGCCCAGGCGGAAGCATTGGCCTTGCGTAGAGATATGGTAACGTTGCTGACATTTGTGCGCGACGATAACATCGTTGGTACCCAGGCTACTGGAAATATGCCGCTGAAGGCGCTACGTGAAGTGGTCTCACGCTTCGTTGTACCTCCGAAGCTCGAAAGTACTATCGGGGAACAGACATACCAGGTTCGCAGTGAAACCGATGTGTGGCCGTTGTACTACCTTCACATCTTGGCGCAGGTTGGCAAGCTGTTAAAGACTGGTCCTGCTCGGCGATGGGAATTGACCACCAGAGGTAAAGAATTTCTTGAGCACGACCCTCTGTTTCAGGCAGCGTTTTTGTTGGTGACTTGGTGGCACCAGGTCAACTGGCTCGTAGCTTATCCCTATGAAGGCATAGGAGAATCACTGCCTCCTTTCTTTACGCTGACCACACTCGTTGTTTTGAGGCTATTCCCTGTCGGAGCACAGATTCCTTTTGAGAAATTCGCGGACACATTGATAGAAAAGACTGGGCTGACATGGAAAGCGCCGAAGAGCGAAATGGCTCCCATGCTCCTGCGCAGTTCAATTGCACGGATGGTCATTTACATTTTGGAAGACTTTGGAGCCTTGAAACCAGAACACCAAGAGGAGCCCTTGGGAAAAGGCACAACCTCAAGGCTCGTTGGCTTTGAGATCGCTCCATTCGGAAAAGCTCTGCTAGACATCGCTGCACTGTAAATTTGCAGATTTCAAAAGTCCATTGAGCAGGTTTCCGTTCATCAACTCGTCGTCTCCGCCCGCTCCCTCAGTGCCTCATAGAGCTGGGCCGGTCCAAGCAAAATTCCCCGCAAGCCGATACGAACCTGCTCCGAGTCCAGTGCCTGAGTGCTCATGGTCGTGTGTGCTGCCAGTGCGTCCATTATGGCGTTCATAAGCTCGGTAGAAAGATCAGGCGAGTTGGCAAACTGCTCCTTGGTGTTGTTTGCTGCCTGCTGCACCAGAATTTCGGATTCCAGAAGCTTGCCCTTGAGTACATTGTTCACATACACCAAACGATCATTATCGGTAAGATCCCCCTCGAAGAGCTCGTTCATTTTGGCTATGATTTCAACCAGGAATGCTTTCCCCTTCTCTTGAACACTGCCGCCCCCGGATTCTGTAAGCGGCTTGAGCTTTGGGTTATCACCCTCGTCGAGTGGCAAATCACGTTTGCCCTTGTTCTTCAAGTTGTGATGGGTGAGGATCACTTTTGAAAGATCGATACCCTCCCGTTCACGCCCGAATTCAAGGAGAGGAAGCAGTCGCCTGTAAAAGATGAATCGCTTCTCGATAGCGGTATTGCCATAGTCGAAGATCTGGGAAAGGAAAGCATACATTCTCTGAAAAGCTCCCATGTCTCGTTTAAAGAGAATAAGCGCATTCAATTCGTTCTGAGCCTCGTTGGCACCAAATTCATCTTTCTTGGCTTTGGCGACCTTGAACCGTTCCTGAGCAGCCTTGTAGTGTTTCAAGAGACGAGAGACTACGGGTTCAATCGCGCTGGTGAGGTCGCTCTGTTTGGACTTTGGATTCAACTCGACAGTCACCACTCGCTCTATCTCAAACTCATCATAATGGCCCGCTGCATCGAGCTTGGTTCGCAAGTTGAAAACCAAGTTGGGATCTGTCACATTTTCCAGCTCAGCCGTTGCATAGTAGGCTTTGAAGGCCGTCAAGACTTCATCGGGGTCGTTGACGAAGTCCAGCACATACGTGGTATCTTTCCCTGGATGCGCTCTATTGAGACGAGAGAGGGTCTGAACTGCTTGAATTCCCGCCAGACGCTTGTCTACATACATGCCGCATAGCAAAGGTTGATCGAATCCTGTCTGAAATTTGTTCGCCACCAGC
Organism: uncultured Syntrophobacteraceae bacterium; assembly: GCA_937889795.1. GTDB lineage: Bacteria > Desulfobacterota > Syntrophobacteria > Syntrophobacterales > Syntrophobacteraceae > CALBZH01. Next base: position 5,386 of record CALBZH010000358.1, read on the forward strand.
AGTATATGGTATTCGTCGGTAGCAAAGGCTTTGCGGATATCCCGACCTCGCAGATTCGGGTTTAAGATCTTGCTGGTTTCCGTGAAAGGATCAGGGCCGGATTCCTTGTCGTTGACCTCTCCGGAAAACGCCACCAATGTACCGATCTTGTAGCCTTGGGCCTTGATGTACTTATCAATGGCCAACTGCCAACGCACCGCCTCGACTCGGCTTGCCACCACAACCATGGCTTTGGCTTGTCCATTGAGAAGCGGGGCGACATTCGTTCGAAAGTGCTCCACCACAACCTGCACCTTCTGAGAAATGTTGTAAGGGTGCAGTCTCACCCAGCGCATGATGTTTTTTACAGCTTCGCTACGCTCTACCGTCTTCTCATCGAGTTCCTTGCCTTCGTGGGCGAGCTTGAATGCCAGACTGTAAGGGGTGTAGTTTCGGAGAACGTCGAGAATGAAGCCTTCCTCAATGGCTTGACGCATGGAATAGACGTGGAATGGCTGAGGAAAGTTCTCCGGGCTGGCAGGCTGTTTGGGGTCAGGACGGCGACCAAACAGCTCCAACGTCTTCGCCTTGGGGGTAGCGGTAAAAGCCACATAAGTAATGCCTGCATCGTTTGCGCGTGCAGCCATTTGCGCCGCCAGCAGATCCTCTGTGCTGACTTCGCCACCATCGGCCAACTCTTTCAGTTCTTCCGCCGAGAGCACCGCTTTGAGCTTGGCAGCCGCTTCGCCGGTTTGAGATGAGTGTGCTTCATCAGCAATCACAGCAAAGCGTTTGCCTTTGGTCGCCGCAAGCTCCTGCACGGCTTTCAAAGCAAAAGGGAAGGTCTGGATGGTGCAAACAACGATCTTCTTGCCCCCTGAGAGCGCCTTGGCCAGTTCACCGCTCTTGCTGGCACTCTCTCCGGTGATGGTGGCAACCACTCCGGTTGTGCGCTCGAAATCGAAAATAGCTTCCTGCAACTGGGTATCGAGAACCGTGCGGTCGGAGACCACGAGCACCGTATCGAAAAGCTTTTCATGGCTCTCGTTGTGCAGATCGGCCAAAAAATGGGCAGACCATGCTATGGAATTAGTCTTGCCAGATCCCGCCGAATGCTGAATCAAGTACTTGCTTCCCGGACCATCCACCAAGACTTTGGCCAGGAGTTTACGAGTAGCGTCGAGCTGATGAAACCGGGGGAAAATGATCTTCTCAATGTGTTTCTTACTGTCCTTTTGTGTCACCATGTACCGGCCGAGGATCTCGAGCCAGCTTTCCCGCTTCCAGACCTCTTCCCAGAGATATGCCGTTCGGTGGCCACCATTTTCATTGACGGGGTTACCCGCCGCGCCATCATCGCCTTTGTTGAAAGGCAGGAAGGTCGTAGTCGGGCCGACGAGCTTGGTAGTCATATGCACTTCCATATTGCTCACGGCAAAGTGCACGAGCGCCCCACCAGGAAAGGTAAGCAATGGTTCAGCGGCGGATTGTCCTTTGGGCTTTGGATCTCGGTCGAATCGATACTGGTCCACCGCGTCTTCAACCGACTGGGTGAAATCGGTTTTGAGCTCCGCGGTAGCGACCGGCAAACCATTGACGAATAGCATCAGGTCGATCGAGTTCTCATTATGCAGGGAGTAATGTACTTGACGGGCGACACGCAATCGGTTGGCGGCATACCTGCTCAATGTCTTCGGGTTCATGGCCAAGGCTGGTTTGAACTGGGCCAGGGAGAGCGGCTGTCGCAGGCCGATCATCTCTATGCCATGACGCAGCACATCCAGAGTACCTCGCTGGTTGAGCGAATCCCGCAGACGGTTGAGCAGGACTTCGCTTGCCTGTCCGCCATGGTTCTTTGTGAGGACGTTCCATGCCTTGGGCTGAGTGTCCTGCACCCAGGCAACTACATCGGAAGGAAACAGGGCTCGTGCTCGGTCATAATTCTTGGCGTCGCTTTCGGCGTATAGCCAGCCGTGGGCCGCGAGGTGCTCGCAGATTTCGGCTTCAAAGTTGACTTCCTTGTGTAGGTCCATGACGTCCAGCTTTCTTCTGTCAGTAGGAACTTGGGCTTGGGCGGCTCAGGCTATGCGTACTCGATATTTCCAGTGTAGCCATGCTGGATGGCTGCCGTCATGAGGATTCTGGCAAGCCTGGCATCCTGCTCTGCGGTGAAGCTAAATTTGCCATCGACCAAAGGAGGCATGAACTTCTCCAAGGCTTTGACAATATCGGGCTTCAACACCAGATCTTGATCTACAGGCACTCCAGCACCTGTCTGTATGGCAAAGTCATCAAATACGATCAGCCGCATCGCGAATGCCATTTCAGGCTCGGCCGTGGCGCTGAGTCCACGGTCGGCAAGAAAGAGGGAGTCCCGCCGAAACAGATCGGTTGTCGTGACTCCCTTCCCGCTTTGAATTTGGTCAATGACATAGATGGAATAGCGAGCCCGGCTCATAGCCTCAAGCATTTCGATGGCAAACGGGTCAAGAGTGCTCCGCTTCATGTTCAGGAACTGCCCAACCATGCTGATGCCACGAGGTCGGTAGCTGTATACCTGGTAATCAGAGAGTATAGCCACCTCGGTCTCATTGTTGAACATGAAGGTCTTCTTACGCAGCATTCCCAGGTGCCGGGCGCTGGTAAGCATATCTTCACGAGAGAGTTGTTTGATGATTCTTGAGTGCAACTGTGGCAGGAGATCTCGAATCTTCTGGTAATCTTCTTCGTATGTCATCGTCTTCCTTTTCAGGCGGCATGGCCTCGCACATCGATCTTGCCTGTGACGGCGGCGGAGATCAGGGCGGTGCGGCGTTCTTGGAGGAGGGTGATGGAATCCTTGTTGGCCTTGGTTATTTCAGAAAAATCCGAGTCAATTCTTTCAATGTGTGCACAAATCGCATCCGCCTCTGTTCTTGGAGGCATTGCAACCTTGATATCTTTGAACTCATCCCAATACAGGCGAAGTCTGAAATCCGTCACACCTCTGGAGTGACGACGCATTTGTTCGATTGCCTGCGGAGTTCTCAAAACATACTCTAAGTAATTCGTAGCTATCGGTCTACGCGGTCGTGCAACCACATAAGCAGGGCTGACCATGCCTTCAACAATAGCAGTTCCAAAGCCACCCTGCCATGCACGCATCATATTGTAAACGAGATCACCAGGTTGAACCCTCTTATAGGTTGAGCGATCCTCACTTCGCGTCACTTTGCGGTCAAGCTCATTCTCATCCAACTCTCTATCTGAAATCCCCTGATGAATTGAAACGCTCAATACAGGCAAATTCTCGATACCATCTTCATTGACTTCCTTGAGTAGATTCCCCAATCGAGTGACCTCCCAATGCTCAGGCACCATACCCAGCCATTCAATCCCGGAATCTTTCATCGGCACATCCGGGTTCAGCCCTTTGGTGACAGCGTGGGAGATCACCGCCTGACGTTTTTCCGCCAAGAGCACAATCAACCGCTGCTGCTCGGTTATCAGAGCGTCTATCCTGGTGATTTCGTTGTTGAGAAATACAATGATTTCCATTTGTTCAGTGATGGGAGGGGTCGTCATCACCAGATTGGCCACGTCATCAAGGCTGAGTTGTATCTTTGTGCCACCATAGCCCTGGGTTTCCAGGTGAGTCTTCCCTATGAGAGAAAGTGTAACATATGCAATCCACTCCGGAAGAAGGCGGTCTTGCCTGGGTCTTACAAGAGCGACATGTTGACTCACATAAGCGGCCTCTAAATTCTTGGGTACAACCGCAACCGATCCAAGAAAGGCTGTAATTGAAAAAAGGACGTCACCAGGCTGCACTCTTGTACGTGCTCCCTCAGTTCCTTGTGGAACCACGACTCGCTGAATATCGGAAAGGTCAAGCCTGATGCTATCACGGGTCAGATTGCCAATGCGGATAAACAGATTGCCCTCATCGGAATAGTATTCTGCCCATCCACGGGATCCACTGGTCAGGAAATCGAGGTCGCGTTTTAGCGGGATAACCTCCCAGTGCTCCGGCACTTCTCCCAGCCATTCCACACCACTATCTTTATAGCGTTCATATCTCGGAAAGCTCATGCCGCGCCTTCTTTCGGCGCGGGAAGAGCCGCCTGTTCCCGTGCTACTACAATGGCGCGATGCAGTCGCTCGCGAAGTAGCTCAACCGGCGGGAGTTCGGTCAAGTATTCGGCGACCCGGATCGATTTTTCATCGAGTTGCAGCAGTTCCACCTGCTCTGCATCGGCTCCGGCGCAGAGAATGAGGCCGATGGGAGATTCTTCGCCCAGCACCCGTTCATGCTTGTCCAACCATCGTAAATACAGCTCCATCTGTCCTGTGTGAGCAGCCTGAAAGGCTTCAAGTTTCAGCTCTATGGCAACTAGGCGTCGCAAAAGGCGGTGATAGAAGAGGAGGTCAAGGTAGAAATCATCCCGGCCGATACTCATTCGCTTTTGCCGGGCAACAAAGCTAAAGCCGCTCCCCAGCTCAAGTAGAAAATGCTCCATTTCCCGCAGGATCGCTGTCTCTAAGTCCTTTTCGCTGTAGGCCCCAGACAGCCCGAGGAAATCAAGCAAGTAAGGATCCCGGAAGACCAGATCCGGTGTCATCCGCCCCTCATCCCTCAGGGCGGCCAGTTCCTGTCGTATCAATTCCTCGCTGTTCTTCGATAGGGCCGTGCGTTCAAACAGCATCCCTGCGATTTTTCGCCGCAGGGTGCGCACGCTCCAACGTTCGACGCGGCACATTTCAGCATAGAACTCGCGGGCCAAATGGTCTTTGAGAGGAAGAAGCGCCAGGACATGGGTCCAGCTCAATACTTGTATCAACGATACAACAATTCGCTCTTCAGGAAATAGCTCAGCAAAACGCACCATGCGGGTGAGCGCGGAGTAACTGAAACCTTTGCCGAACTCCCGCACCAATTGTTGTGACAGCGACGCAAGAATCTGTTGACCGTATTCGGCGCGACCATCGGTGAGATTCTCATCCAGCAGGCGCTTACCGATGCGCCAGTAGAGCATGCTCAACTCGGTATTGACCGTCGTGGCAACGCGAGTGCGGGCTGCTTCAATAAGGGTTCGCAGCTCGCTGAGCAGTTTTGGCCTCTGAATGGTTGCACGATTAGATATATCCTTGGTCATGCCGAAAGCCCCCCGATCATGGCAAGAATCCTGTCGGTGACAACTTTCAGATCGGCATCGATCTCCTCGAGGGGGCGTGGCGGCTCGAATACATAGAAGTGCCGGTTGAAGGGAATCTCATAACCCACCTTTGTCTTCTCATGGTCTATCCAGGCATCGGGGGCATGGGGCAGCACCTCACGTTTAAAGTAGGTTTCGACATCTTCAGAAAGCGGCACGTTTTCTGTGTCTCGTAGGCTGCTGTCAGGTTGCGGTTTGCCTTTCAACTTGCCTTTGCTGCCAAGTGCGATCTTACCGGCTTCGTCTCGTAAGGGGCGCTCCACGGTGATGGTGCGATAACCGAAATCATCATTCTTGAAGATACGGGAGATGGGGACAATCTTGACTTTGCCCCCTGCCGGGGCAGCAGGTTTGGTATAGGAAGAGGTCATCACATGGCGGACGATCTCTTTGCCTTCTGCATCCAATACGAGGGCAAGCTGAGCCTCGGTGAACTGGCCGAAGAGCCGGGTGATCTCCGCGATATGCTCTTCGGAAAGCTCTTTGCGCTTACTCCCAAGGCTTTTGCGCATCTTCTGCCAGAAGCTGCTCGCATCGATCAGTTGCACCAATCCTTTGCGGTGCTCCGGCTTGCGGTTAGTGAGTATCCAGATATAGGTGGAGATGCCTGTGTTGTAGAACATATCGGTTGGAAGGCCGATGATCGCTTCAAGCAAATCGTTTTCAAGCACGTATCGTCGGATTTCGCTCTCACCAGATCCCGCACCGCCGGTAAAAAGCGGAGAGCCATTGAGGACAATGCCGAAGCGGCTTCCGCCTTCCGCAGACAGACGCATTTTACTGATGAGGTGCAACAGGAACAGAAGCGAGCCATCGGAAATACGCGGCAACCCAGGACCGAAGCGCCCATTGAAGCCTTTTTGTTCGCGCTCTTTTTGAACTTCCTTTTCAACCTTCTTCCATTCCACGCCGAAGGGTGGGTTGGAGAGCATGTAGTCGAACTTCTTGTGTGGGTGGCCGTCGTCGGAGAGGGTATTCCCGGCAATAATGTTGGCCACGTCCTGACCCTTGATCAACATGTCGGCCTTACAGATGGCGTAGGACTCATCGTTGAGCTCCTGGCCGAACATGGTGAGCCGAGCTTTGGGATTGTGCTCTTCCAGGTATTCACCGGCAATCGAAAGCATACCGCCCGTACCTGCGGCAGGATCGTAGATCGTACGGACCACGCCCGGCTTTGCCAAGATGTCATCGTCTTCGATGAAGAGCAGATTGACCATGAGGCGGATGACTTCCCGTGGAGTGAAGTGCTCTCCAGCGGTTTCATTGGAGATTTCTGCAAATTTTCTGATCAGTTCCTCGAACACCAAACCCATCTGAGCATTGCTGACGGATTCGGGATGCAGCTCGAAATTTGCAAAACGCTCGGTCACCTGATAGAGCAGTCCGGATTTGGCGAGGCGGTCGATTTGGCTGTAGAAGTCGAAACGTTCGAAGATGTCTCTGGCTGATGGCGAAAAAGCCTGGATGTAGGCGAAGAGATTTTCCCTGATGTGGTCCTGGTCTCCCATGAGCTTCCTCATGTCCATGGGAGAGGTATTATAGAAGCTCTGTCCAGCCTTTCGCAGCAAGAAAGGCTCCGGGTTCAAGCCCATCTTCTCTTTTTCGGCACACTCTGCCAAAACGGCTGCTTTCGTTGCTTCCAGCACACAGTCCAGTCGTCGTAGTACTGTGAAAGGCAAGATCACCTTGCCGTAATCGGATTGCTTGTAATCACCTCTCAGCAGGTCGGCGACAGACCAGATGAAAGATGAGAGGGCTTGTTGATTCATGCAGGGTAAAGCTCCTTCCCATATCTGCGATGGGTATTTAACAGGTTATGTGAGTACTTTTTCGGTAGCATCCTCGCAAGCATCAACTGGGTTACCTGCTTTCAGATCTGTCGAAGATCTCCAGCTTGAAGTTGAACCCTTCATAGGTCATGAGCATCCGACCGAGTTGCTCCCAAGTGACGGGCTTGCCATCGATGATCAGCAGAGGTATCTCGCCGTCAGTGTCATCGTCCCATGTGATCCTGCCACGGACGACACTGCCAGCCGTGATCTGGAGTCCATGTTCAGTCGTTTCCACGTGCTTCTGAGATAGAGCATTCCTGATACGCTCGAACAATTGACCCAAAAGTGCCAGTACGTCGCCTTCAAGCGGTCCGATCACGTCGAACTGATACCCTTGAGGGCTTCCATCCTTGATCTCCAGTGCCTGAATCGAGATGCCATTGGGAAGCAGTCGAGTGGTGAAGTGAAATTCATGGGGTTCCTCATCGGCATCTCTCAGAGTCACCTGCTGGAAATCCGGGTGGTCGAAATGCATTTCGTGCATATCCGAAAGTCTCCGGTTGTAGCACCGATTGCAGTGGAATTTGCTATGTCCTTCAATAGTGAGAAACACTCCGTCATAATGTGGGACCTTCGTTTCACATACTGTGCATTTCTCTCCGGATTTGCTCATCGTTTAGCTATCTCCCTTCCAAGGCGGCAATTGCTACCCATTCCATGATATGAAGGTCAACCCTTGTTGGATTCCATTTGGGACCGTTCCGCCAGTTTTCAGAGAGTCTTATATTGAGGGGCAGGAGTGAACTTCCCGAATTTGACATCGCGACCGATCTTCGTACCGCCGTCTTTCTTACCAGCCATGGTCTATTCTCCCTGGCGTAGAGGTTGCCGGAATGAAACAACTTTGCCACAGTCGTGCTCCTGACGTTGACTCATCTTCTCAATGAGGTCAGCCGGAACACACTGCCCGAGCAAACCCTTCAATTCTGAAGTATTGACAGACAGTTCGGACGCAAGCTTATCAAGATTTGTAAGCTCTTGGAGAAGGGATAATGCCTGAGTCAAAATAGTTGGTTGTTCCATGGGCCATTCCGGTCCTTCATCCCTTCGCATATCACCGAGATCAATCATAGCCCTCCGATAACTGGATGGTGACAGACAGCCGAGATCCTTTGCTCGGTAAAGCAATGCGCTGATCGACATCTTCCAACGAAACTTGAGTGTTCGAAATGCCTCAAGGCTCCACCGGCGCGGGCATTCAGTGATGAAACTCTCGCGGGGGGCCAGGAATGAACCGGCGAACCGGTTCGCTTGTTGTTCCGTTATGGTGTCACCGGTTGCGGTATCATCGTGCAGGACAAGGTGTCCCAATTCATGACTGGCATCGAATCTAGCTCGACTCGCCGTTTTGTTGAGCGAGAGCATGATGCAAGGGCGTCTTCCCTTCCATGTCGAGTAAGCATCCACTTCACTGCATGCATCGTAGATTGGTAGAACGATTATGCCCTTACTCTCAAGCAGCTTCACCAAATTTGGAATGGGACCCAGCCCCATTCCCCAGTGATTGCGAAGATTGCCGGCCGCACGTTCGATCTCTTCTGCCGTATCAGCAGAGCAGGAGAAAGACGTAA
>CALBZH010000359.1 GCA_937889795.1 uncultured Syntrophobacteraceae bacterium
AGATATCCACTCGTGACTGGAGTTCAGACGTGTGCTCTTCCGATCTCGGCGTCGGAAAGACCACGACCCTCGCGAAACTGGCCGCTCACGTGCGACTGAAGCGTGGGATGAGAGTCGGGCTCGTGTCGCTCGACACCTACCGTATCGGTGCCGTTGACCAACTCCGAACCTACGCAAGCATTTTGGGAGTTCCTCTGATGGTCGCCCAGAACAAGGCTGAATTCGGGAAGGCGCTTGCTTCCCTCAAGAACCAGGATGTGGTCTTGGTTGACACCATAGGCAAGAACTTCCTGGGACAGCAAGAGGTCCTGGAGCTGCAGCAAACGTTCGCGGACACGGACAACGTACAGCACTTTCTCGTTCTCGGTGCCACGGCGAAGGACGAGGACCTTAAACAGACGGTACAGCACTTCAGGCTTCTGAATGTGCAGAGCCTCATCTTTACAAAACTTGACGAAACCTCGAGCCACGGTTGCGTGATCAACCAACTCCTCCGCTTTCCCCATGCTGTCTCGTACTTCGGGACGGGACAGAGGGTTCCAGAAGATATCGAGCTGGCTACCCAGAAGCGGTTGCTGGCTCTGCTCTTTCCTTTTGGAAATGGTTCGATCGGAAAGGAATAGTCTTATGGATCAGGCGTTAGGATTACGAGAAGGGGGGGGAAGGTTTCCCCTTCGAAGGAGTACCCCTCAGCTGTCCCCCCTCGGACAAGCTCAGCCACCGGTACGGGTGATCACGGTGAGTAGCGGCAAGGGAGGCGTGGGCAAGAGCAACGTTGTGGTGAACCTTGCCTATGCCTTCGACCGGATTGGAAAGAAAGTGCTCATTCTGGACGCGGACCTGGGGTTGGCCAATATCGATGTGCTCCTCGGTCTGACTCCCAAGGAGAACATCACCCATGTGCTCCAAGGCAAGCGTCACCTGCAGGAAGTTCTGGTGAATGGCCCCGGGAGCATCCGCATCATGCCGGCCAGCTCGGGTGTTCAAGAGCTCACCCGGCTCACGGATGAACAAAAGCTTCTCTTTCTCGAAATCCTGGATGAGCTGGAGTCGGAGATCGACATTTTGCTGGTGGATACCGGTGCGGGAATTTCAGACACGGTACTCTATTTCAACGTGGCCGCACAAGAGCGCATCGTCGTTGTGACCTCCGAGCCCACCTCCCTCACCGACGCCTATGCGCTGATCAAAGTATTGCATACGCGACATGGAGAGCGGTATTTCAAGATCCTTGTCAATTCCGTTCCCGACGAGAAGACGGGTAAGTCGGTTTTTGCCAAGATCAGCAAAGTGGCGGACCACTTCCTGGATGGAATCTCGCTGGACTTCCTCGGAATCATTCCACACGACACCCACGTGCCAAAGGCCGTGATTCAGCAGCGCCCGCTTCTCGAGGTTTTTCCAGCGGCCCCCTCTGCAAAGGCGTTCTACTCCATTGCCGAGAAGATCCGGAAGAGCCCGCTGAACCTGAACCATGGAAACGTTAAGTTCTTCTGGAAACGGTTGTTGCAGGTTTAACCACCAAAGAAGACTGATAAAAAATGCTGCAGGCACAATACTCCCAAAAAAGGAATCCGTACTTGACTCAAAAAGCAGATCGCAGAGTCTCACCAGAAGAAAAGGAGCGTTTGATTCTCCAACATGCTCCCCTGGTCAAGTACATGGCGCTGAGGCTGGTTTCGCGGTTGCCCAGCAGCGTACAGGCGGATGACCTGTTCAATGCGGGCATCATCGGACTCATCGACGCGATCGAGAAGTTCGATCCCATGCAGGGGATCCAGTTCGAGACGTACGCGAAAATCCGTGTGCGGGGTGCCATGTTGGACGAGATCCGCTCCATGGACTGGGTCCCACGGTCGTTGAGGCAGAAAAGCAGCAGCTTGGAGCGAGCGAGCTCCGCTCTCGAGCAACGGCTGGGGTATGATCCAACGGACGAGCAGATCGCCGAAGAAATGGGAATCTCGCTGGAAGAGTACTTTCAGTTGCTGGATGACATCAAGGGTATTTCGGTGCTGCCGGAAGACATCCATGAGGCGGTCCAGGAGAACCGGTGTGCCCGCACCATGTCGACCGATGGTGACGAGCCCTTCCAGCTCATGCATCAGGCCGAGCTGAAGCGGGTTCTCACCCAAGCGATCGGGACACTTCCGGAGAAAGAGCAGCTCGTGCTTTCTCTTTATTACTACGAAGAGCTCACAATGAAGGAAATTGGGGCCGTTCTGGGGTACACCGAATCGCGGATCTCCCAGATTCACACGAAAGCGGTGCTGCGGCTGCGCACGAAGCTGGCTCGAAAGCTGAAAAAAGACGATCTTCCGGAAGAAATCAATCTGATGGATTTGGGACGCAGGGACAAGCAGCTCAAGCAGAGAGCCAATGGCCGAGCACGCCGCTGAGTTAGAGTCGGATATTCTTCATGGATCGCTCCATCGCCAGAAAAGCTATTGAAAGGGACTCCCAACCCGGAGCCGTCGAAGCCCCTGACCCGGGCTTACGGACTGGCAGCGGCTCCCTCAGCGGGGATTCCTTCGACTTTTCAGACAGCAGTGAGGATCTCGACAGACTGCCGAGCTTGGATGAGCGGGAGAACGAAGGAGATTCATTTCCGCGGTATTCGCTGGATGACTTTCCGGAGCCCGAGCCACCTCCTCCCCTGCCCCCAAAGGGATCGTCCGGCAGTACGCCGAGCCCCGTTGCACCAGGCGGAAGCCGATGGCGCGGCATTCCATCTCTAGGATTTCTGCCGCAGGGGAAGTTGAGGAGATCCTGCCTCGCGGTCTTTTGTGTCTTGGTAATTGTCTCCGGAATCGGTGTTACGGCTCATCGCACCCGAAAAGAGCCTGCTAACCCTGCTCCGAAGCAGAAGGTTGCCCGGACGATTAAGCGATCGATCGAGGTGCCCAACTATCAAGACCTGATGGAACTGATCGTGTTTGTCAACGGGGAGAAAGAAAAAAAGCTTGTGGCGATGCAGTTGGAATTCGGGTTCCCCGCCGAAAACGCTTACCAGGACTTCCAGAAAGACCGAGCTTTGTTCCGCGATTTGGCTTTCCAATTTGCGAGCAAAGAGCAGCCCACGAAGAACACGCAAAAGGGTTGGCAGGATGTCATGGAAAAGAAGTTCATGAGCTACCTGAAAGCCAATTATCCGAGAAGCGGCCTGCACAGTATTCGAATTGCTCATTGGGAACGGCTGTAAGCTTGAGAATCGTAACTTCTCAATAAGTTCGGGTAATGTCGGGGCTGTAGGTCGGGTTTCCAACCCGACAGCGGCGGCCAGGGCGTCGGGATGGAATCCGGACCTACCCTTATTGAGAAGTTACTGAGAATCCGGGTATCATCATGAATATGCTTATGGAATGGCTTGGCGAACAATCGAATCTTACAACCACTCTCCAGCTTCTGCTGGATCTCAGCCTGCTGGTCTTGGTGGTCTATCTGATGAAGAGGCGCCCCAAGCCAGCGCCTCCCTCCCTGGATGTGGCGGAATCGATTGATAAGATTATTGCCGAGACCAAGGAGATCGCAGAATCGTTCGATGCAAACCTGCAGGAGCGGCAAAAGCTCATCCAGCAGCTCATGAGAAAGCTCGACCAGCAATTGGAGGAAGGTCGCAAAGTGTGCCGGAAGCTGGAGGATTTGCAGCAGAACCTTCCGCATATCCCCTCTGCGAATCTGGGGACCCTACCTCCTACGGACAACTACGACATTGTGATGCTTGCCAGAAAAGGACTTGATGCGACCTCGATCGCCAGACGTCTGCAGAAGCCGGTCGGAGAGGTTGAGCTGGTCCTCAAGCTGCAGAAGATTGCTCCCGACCGGTAATCGCCTTCACCCTCCTCTCGATGCGGAGGAAGAAATTGCCGCTGCCTTGGAATAGATGAGCTTCCAGCCCCATCCTGATATCCTTCATTCCTGCGCCTTTCAGCCGAAATCCACCACATCTTAGCCAGATAGCCCATCTGGCATTCTCATTGCTACTCATGCATGCGAAGGGAGTAGACCATGAGAATAGGATACTATGCGGCAGCCTTGGGCTCTTTGGAGCAAGAAAAGCGGTTGGATGTCATCGCCAACAACCTTTCCAACGCGGGCACCGCAGGGTTCAAAAAGGATGCGGTGCACTTCAGGGATTATCTCGATCAAAGCACGTATTCGCGACTGAGTCAGGGGCGCGTGCGGCAAACCGACAACCCACTGGATGTCGCGCTGAATGGCGAGGGCTACTTTCGTGTCCAGTCGGATCAAGGGGTTCTGTTCACGCGGGCGGGAAACCTGACACGCAATAAGGACAACGCGTTGGTGACGCAGGAAGGCTGGCCGGTCCTCGGAAGGAACGGCGGTCCCATCACGGTTGAAAAATCCGATGTCCGCATCGAAGCGAATGGTCAGGTGTTTGACGGGGAGGATGCGGTTGACACGCTGGATATCGTCAAATTTCCGGCTGACACCAAGCTCGAGAAGGCTCGAAATGGTCTCTTCAAGGCTCCTCAGGGCGTCAACCCCCTTCCTGCAACGGAGTGCGGCGTCCAGCAAGGCGCCCTCGAGGACGCCAATTTCGACATGGTGTCGGAAATGACCCAGATGATTGAAACCATGCGTGTTTTTGAAGCCTATCAGAAGACGATGCAGTTCCATGATCAGCTGGACTCTCAGATCACCAGCAAGCTTGGCAGCGTCTAGACCCTGCCTTGGTGCGGTACTTTCTTCCATAACTCTCGCTTTTTGGGAAAGAAAAGGAGCGCTTCGCATGATTCGTAGCCTTTGGACGGCCGCCACCGGGATGGCCGCCCAGCAGATGAACATGGATACCATCGCCCACAACCTCGCCAATGCAAGCACAACGGGTTTCAAGCGGGGGAGGGCCAATTTCGAGGACTTGATGTACGAAACCATCGTTCCGCCAGGGGCGGAGACCGCCAGCGGCTCCAAGACGCTTACTGGCATTCAGTTGGGAATGGGAGCAAAGCCCACGTCCGTCCAAAAGATCTACAGTCAGGGTAACTTCACCGAAACCGGAAATCCTCTGGATATCGCCATCGAAGGAAAGGGGTTCTTCAAGGTTCTACGCGGCTCGGACGAAGTCTACACCCGGGCGGGGGCCTTCAAACTGGATCAGGATGGGTACGTCTGTGATGCCGATGGCAACCGATTGCAGCCTGAGATCAACCTCCCTGCGACCGCTGCCGGCATCAACATCGATCCGGGAGGCCAGGTGACCGCGGTCGATACGAGCGGAAAAATCCTCTCCACCCAAACCATCACACTCTTTGATTTTGCCAATCCCGCGGGCTTGAAGAACATCGGGCGCAACTATGCGGTCCCGACGGAAGCCTCGGGTGACGCGGAGTCCGGCGAGCCTGGGACAGACCGGTTCGGGACCGTTCTTCAAGGCTTTCTCGAGAGCTCCAACATCAACGTCGTGGAAGAAATGGTGAACATGATCATGGGGCAGCGTGCGTACGAAGCAAATTCAAAGGTCATTAAGACCGCGGACGAAATGCTCCACATCGCCAACAGTGTCAAGGCTTAGTGATCATGGGCTCACGGATACTCGTCGCAGCGGTTTTCTTCCTGTGCTGGCTGGGCCATCTTGATGGGCAGCCTGCCCGGGCGGGTGTTGACACACTCCGACTCGAGGCACTGCCGGAGGTCCAAGTTGCTCATAAGCGCGTCAATCTCCTGGACCTCTTCCGAACCGTCGATTGTCCGGAGAACATCCGGTTGCTTCTGAGCAAGACCGATATCGGTGAGGCTCCAGCCATCGGGTCCGAGAAGGTCATTTATGGCGATCAATTGAAGGCCTATCTGAACAAATTACTTTCGCCTCAGGGGTATGATCCCGCCCGGGTCGACGTCAAGGTAGGCGAGAAGATCACCATCAGACGCCAGTCGGTCCAGGTGTCCAAAGAGGAAATCGAGGCGATCTACAGGGAGTTCATTACGACCCGCGCTCCTTGGGACACGGGTGACGTGGCCGTACGGGGGGTCTGGTTTTCAGGGCCTGCTGTCGAGCTTCCGGCAGGAAACATGACGCACGAGGTGGTAGCTGCCCCTAACGAGCGTTTCCTCGGCAATGTC
>CALBZH010000360.1 GCA_937889795.1 uncultured Syntrophobacteraceae bacterium
CGGACCCTCGCGGAGAGCACACTCACGTGGATCTGGGAGATCGATCCCCACGGGAGGTACACGTACTCCAACGCCGTCGTGCAAGCAATCCTCGGCTATCGCTCGGAGGAGGTTCTCGGAAGACACTGCAGCGACTTTTTCCCAGACAAAGAACGAGCGGATCTCTGGCTGGCCCTCTCCCGGATCATGGAAGCGCGGGGTCCGCTATCGGGTCTGGTAAGGCGTCTTGTCCACATACAGGGATACGAAGTGATCATGGAGAGCAATGGGATTCCGCTGCTCGACAAACGCGGACGGCTTCTGGGCTACCGTGGCATGGACCGAGATATCACGCAGCGCAGGCAGGCCGAAGAGCATATCCGCCTGCTCACCCGCCAGCTGCTGCGCGCCCAGGAAAGCGAGCGGCAAAAGCTCTCGCGCGAGCTCCACGACACGATCGCCCAGGATCTTTCGAGTCTGAAGATCGGAATCGAAACGCTCCTGGACGAGCTTCCCCACCCTGATCCTCGAACCCGCGCGAAGGTCTCACGACTTTCCGAAACCCTGCAAAAGACCATCGCAGCGGTACGGGATCTCTCCTACGATCTGCGCCCCATTACCCTTGACCAGCTTGGTCTGGTTCAGACCATCGAGCAATACTCCGAGGAATTCTCCGAGAGAAACGGCATCGAAGTGGATTTCCTGGCAGCGGGGATGGATGACTTGGAGCTCGGCTACGAAATGCGGATCACGCTGTTCCGACTGATCCAAGAGGGGCTCAACAATGTCAGAAAACATGCTGAGGCTCGTCGCATCGCTCTCAGGCTTGTTGCTTCGTATCCAAAGATCATCCTGCAAATCGAAGACGATGGAAAGGGCTTTCATGTCCGGGAGCGCATGACGTCGGCGATCAAAGAGCGACGCATGGGACTTCGGAGCATGGAAGAGCGGGTCGCTTTGCTGGGCGGGACCATGAAACTGGACTCCCGCCCATTGCTGGGGACGAGGATACGAATTGAGGTCCCTTTCAAGGAGACGCGGAGTGGAGAAGAAGAGAACCGTTCTGATCATTGACGACCATCCGCTCTTCAGAGAAGGCCTGAAGTCGCTCATCGCCCGCAATCCGATGTTCGAAGTGATCGGAGAGGCTGGGAAAGCGAGCGAGGCCCTGAGCCGGGCAAGAGAGCTTGTGCCCGACCTTGCGATCGTGGACATCTCCTTGCCCGACCGAAGCGGCATCGAGCTGACCCGGGAGTTGAGCGCCACTCTGCCCCGGATGCGCGTTTTGATCGTGAGCATGCATGCCAGGATCGACACGATTACCGAAGCATTCCGAGCCGGCGCGGCAGGGTACGTCGTCAAGGATTCGGCCAGTGAGAAGGTCGTTCAGGGCCTCGAAACGGTCTCTCGGGGGGAATACTTCCTCGACAGCGCCCTCTCGCACAGTGTAGTCGAAAGGCTGGTGGCGTTTCCCGAAAAGGAAGCCCGGATCACGGACAAAAGCTACAACACGCTGACGTCTCGCGAGCAGGAGATCATGCGTCTCCTGGCCGAAGGGCTCTCTCCGAAAGAAATCGGCGCACGGCTTTTCATCAGCTCCAAAACCGTTGAAAATCACCGCTTTAGCATCATGAGCAAGCTCGATTTGCACAGCTCCATGGAGCTCGTCCGGTACGCCGCGAAGCTGGGACTGATCGACGTGGACCGGTGGAAGGACTGAAAGCCTGGCTTGGCCTGGGTGATCGTCATAAGAAGCCCTGTCCCCTCCTTGTCATTCCCACATGACTCTGGGGCGAAAGCGAAGGTATCGGCATTGTTATCCCATTGAGGTGGCGCTGTATTTCGAACGGCCCATCCTAGCGCCCTCAGCGGTGGCTCCCTTCGTTCTTCGGCGCTCCTCCTGCGTCATCGTGAAATCAATTCAATAGTGTTCAAAAATGCGGTATATTAATATATTTAGTTGCTATGGCATGGGTCGGGCCTGCCCCGGCCTTTCTCAAAGGCTTATTTCACACGGGAATGCCCCCCTCAGCGATGGGGGATGCCTTAAGAACAAAGGTGGAACACGGTATGACAAATGGGAGCAACGACGTCATCGGAGCTCAAGACCAGTATACGGCCCAGCAGATCACGGTCCTGGAGGGACTCAGTGCCGTACGGATGCGGCCGTCCATGTACATTGGCAACGTATCGACGGAGGGGTTGCACCATCTGGTCTACGAGGTTGTGGACAACAGCATCGACGAGGCCCTGGCCGGTTACTGCGATCAGGTCAGAATCCAGATCCATCTGGACGGCAGCATCACGGTCGACGACAACGGACGCGGAATCCCCGTGGATCTTCACGAAAAGGAAAACCTGCCGG
>CALBZH010000361.1 GCA_937889795.1 uncultured Syntrophobacteraceae bacterium
GACCACCGAGATCTACACTCTTTCCCTACACGACGCTCTTCCGATCTGCTCGACCCAGCCCCTCACGGTTACTGGACGGCTGACT
Organism: uncultured Syntrophobacteraceae bacterium; assembly: GCA_937889795.1. GTDB lineage: Bacteria > Desulfobacterota > Syntrophobacteria > Syntrophobacterales > Syntrophobacteraceae > CALBZH01. The sequence continues at coordinate 86 of CALBZH010000361.1, forward strand.
CTGAAGCAGTATGCAGCCCTGCTTCGCAGGTGTCGTCTCTTCTTCGGGGTGGACACGGCCCCCATGCACATGGCCGCCGCCTTGGGAAGGCCGGTTGTGGCTCTGTTCGGACCCTCGGATTCCAAGGTGTGGGGTCCTCTGACCCCTTTGCGGCGAATCCTCGATCGGAGGGAGGATTTTCCATGCCTTCCCTGCCGCAAGGACGGCTGCAACGGGACCAAGCAGAGCGCCTGTCTCGAGGCCATAGCGCCCGAGGAGGCGATTGCCGCCATTGAGGAGATGCTAAGCGGAGAGCTCGCTGGCGAGTCCTGCGGGCGAGGATGATGAGCGGACCCATGCAGCCGGCAGCTCATGGGGGTCTACGTGATTCAGGCCGTTCCCCGTGCTCCCGATTCTCGAGAAAAGCAGCGTCCGGCAACAGGCTCGCACAGACAGTCTAAACAAGGTCGTGGCTCAACATGAAGATCCGTAAAACAATGGCAGGGATTTGGGTCAAGCGGGGCGAGGAGCATCTCGCCCGGGGCTCGTACGACGAGGCATTGAAGGAAGCCAAGAAGGCCCTGAGCTATTGCGACACCGACAAGAGAGCGCATCTGATCATGGCTCACGCGTGCATGCCCGGGGATGACTATCTCTCCATTCTCTCGAAGCTGCACGAGCGTCTCAACCCGGAATCCTATGTGGAAATCGGGGTCGCGACAGGGAGCTCGCTTGCCCTCGCGAATGCGGAGACGCGGGCCATCGGGATTGACCCCATGCCGCGGATCAAAGCGAAGATCCGCTCCAAGGCGAGGCTGTATCCCATTCCCAGCGACGAGTTTTTCGAGCGCTACGATTTGTTCGAGGAGCTTGGCGTTTCGAAGCTCTCGATGGCCTTTATCGATGGACTGCACCTTTCCGACCAGGTGGTGAGGGATTTTATCAACGTGGAGCGCTTCGCCAGTCGGGAGACGGTGATCCTGGTTCATGACTGCCTGCCGCTGAACCGGCTGGTGGCCGCGCGGGAGCGCAAGTCTCCGTTCTGGTGCGGCGATGTGTGGAGGATCATTCCCTGTCTCAAGGCTTACCGGCCGGACTTGGTGATCCATACGATAGCCGCGCGACCGAGTGGGCTGGCCATGATCACCAACCTCGACCCGACCTCAACGGTGCTCAAAGACCGTTTGGGCGAGGTCACGGAATTCCTCATGGGGCTGGAGCTCGAATATGACTCTCTGGATGGTGCCCGCAAGGCCGCCATGGACACGATTCCTGGCGAATGGGAGCAGGTGTCCAGACTTCTGCCCGCATCCTGAGAATCTCGTGTCGCGCGGACAAGGCATGAGCCCATTCCGCAGCCTGCTGCATGGTTCTGAAAACGAAGCCTTATGCGTTTGTCATCACGTCTGTCGGTGATGTTTCTGGCAGAGAACGGTCGATCGGATCGCCGGCGGAGTTGTGAGACCATGCCAAGAAATTGAGATGAATTGATGCTGCATATTGCTACTGTGCACTGGTTAGACGATCGCTGGGTTGATATTCAGCTTAAATATTTCAATCACTGCATATCGATCCCGTTCAAAGTCTATGCGTTTACCAGTGGGCTGAGTGAGAATCATAGGGCGAAATATTTTTATTCATCGTCTGAGATGATTGTATTACATCCGGTCAAACTGAATATTTTGGCCGATCTTGTGATGATGAATTCAAATGATCCGAATGACCTCTTGATGTTTATTGATGGGGATGCGTTTCCGATTGGAGATATTGTTACTTATGCTAATCAGAAATTGAAAGACTATCCATTGGTTGCCATACAAAGAAAAGAAAATGTTGGAGACATTCAGCCTCATCCATCTTTTTGCTTAACGACGGTTCAGCTTTGGAGGAGTATCAGAGGGGATTGGAAGAAAGGGCATAGATGGATTAACGCCAAAGGCAAGAGTGTTACCGATGTAGGCGGCAATTTATTGGGAGCCCTCGAGGAAAACCAGATCAAGTGGTATCCGATGTTGAGAAGCAACCGACGCAATCTGCATCCATTGTGGTTTGGCGTCTATGACGACATCGTTTATCATCATGGGGCCGGTTTCAGGTCACCGGTCTCACGGTTTGACATTTCGAAGTTCAGCAAAATGAGGCGATTCTACCAGAAGACGTACAAGAAGCTTCCCGCACCGATTCAAAATGCAGTGCCTCCGGACTGGCGTCCTCTGGCGAAGGCGGGCAGAATCAACGAGGTCCTCTGCCGGCAGGTGTTCGACATGATCCGCTCCGATTTTCACTTCCATCGCTATTTCACGCAGGAG
>CALBZH010000362.1 GCA_937889795.1 uncultured Syntrophobacteraceae bacterium
ACTAGCATTGCGGCTCAAAGATCCATCTCATTGGGATGCGGTTGCGCCATTGATAGCCGCGGGCTCATAGGCCGCTTGAAGCGCAATTGGTGTGACCGGGCAGCTACACGCCGGACGACTGGGGAATGGACTTCCTGCCATCTCGACCGAAGGGAGAGCTCTTGAGATCCCTAACACCTGTTCGGGATGACAGTGCTCTTGAGCCAAGCCGCGCTGAGCATAGAGGACACCCTTGATCCGGCGAAGCAATGACTGAGTGATTCATGCCATAACGGTCTTGGATGGCACCCGTCTCTTCAACCAACCTGCTAGCCGATATTAGCAAAGAGGTGCACCGAACGGGGTTGTGACAAGGGTCACTGACGAAGAGGTCATGCAATCGCTCAGCGGGGGCGATCTCGAAGCGTTTAACGAGCTTGTCCTGCGTTACCAGCTCCCCGCCTGGAGGCTGGCTTACCGGTTCCTTCGTGACGCAATGGAGGCCGAGGACGTTGCCCAGGAGGCTTTTCTCCACATTTTCGATGCAGCTCCACGCTATAGACCGACGGCACCTTTTCGCGCGTATTTCTATCGTGTGCTGATCCGCCTGTGCATTGACCGCACTCGCAAGAGACACTTCGCCATCGCAACCGCGGACGACGTGGTTGAGTTGCCGGATCCCTCCCTTTCTCCCGGGGAGGCTCTCATCGAAAAGGAGCGCGCCGCTCACCTCCACGCCGCGCTGGGCGTCCTTCCCCCCAATCAGAAAGCGGCCATCATCCTCAAGCATTACGAGGGATTGAGTTATCTCGAAATTGCCCACATCCTCGACGTTTCACCCAAAGCGGTTGAAAGGCTTATCAGCCGTGCGCGTGCTTCACTTCAAACCCGCCTCACCCATCTCAAGACAGACTGAAAAAAAATCGCTCCTTGAGAGGGGGTTTTCCTCATCCCGTTCGTTTGTACGGAATGAAAGGAGATGGCCATGCACTGCAAAAACGTCTTTTCCCGCTTAAGTGCGTTCCTGGATGGAGAAGCGTCGGAGACAATCCTGCGCGAGGTCGAAGCGCATCTTCGCACCTGCCCCTCATGCCGCGTACAGGTCGAGCGGATGCGCGAGGTGGGTGAGTTGTTGGATCGGCAACCGATTCCTCCCTTGGCGGCTGATTTTTCTCTTCGTGTCATGGCAGAAGCTCGAAGACGCATGCCACCTGTCAGGGACAGGAAGCGCTTTTCACCGGGAGCATGGCCGCTTCAATGGCTGGTTGACCTCTCGATCCCCATGCGGGCTGTGGCTTGTGGGATCGTGCTTCTGGCTTCGATCTCTGGAATGCTCATGAGCATGGAGGTCTTTCTTTCTCAGAGCCAGCGACCAGATACGGCGGAAGCAGAGAGCCTCGATGGGTTGGAGTGGTTCAGCCCGACTCCGCCGGCATCGTTGGGCTCCGCTTATCTTACGGTTTCGGTGGGTCGGTGAGTGGGATTGGGGGCAGTCTGTGATGTGTCAGGGGGAATCATGAGTAACCACATAAAGAAGGTGCTGTTCCTTGCTTCCATGACTTTGAATGTTGCGTTTACCGCGACCTACCTGGCTTACAAGATCCCTTCGATGGCCACTTTCAATGAGGATTCATCGAGGCAGCCGGTCTTTTTGCAGCTTGACCTGACACCTGAGCAGTCGCAGGCGTTTGGTGCCGAACGCGACCGATTCCGTGTCCGTCTCCAGGAATGGGGAAAAGAAGTCAAGACGCTACAGATCGAGCTCATTCGGCTCCTGGAAATGGCACCTCCCGACCCGCGAGCGATCGAGAGAAAACAGGATGAGATTCAAAGGGTGCAAAAGGTCGTTCAGGACGGAGTCATCGCTCACGTCCAGCACGCAGGCTCGCTTTTGAAGCCCGAGCAACGGGCTCGATTCTTCAGGCTCATCAAGGACCGCATCGACAATAGCATCCAGGTATGCCCGCCGTGGATGAGACCCTCGGACGGTAAACAGACAGGAGAAGGCAAGCATGAATGAGGCGGCGTCCCTTGAGGAAGAGGCTCAGTCCGTTCAAGTGAATCAGACTCCTTCGCTCTTCCTGCTGCTCGGCAGTTTTCTCAGAATGGGGCTGACCGCTTTCGGCGGTCCGGCCATGATTCCTTACGTCCGCAAGATGGCCGTGGGCGAGAAGAGGTGGATCGACGCAGAATCCTTTCAGGATGGGGTGGCACTTTGCCAGACGATTCCGGGGGCGACCGTCATGCAGATGGCCGCCTACATCGGGTTGAAAGTCCGGGGCGTGCGGGGGGCGATGGTGAGCTACATCGGCTTCATTTCGCCTGCATGCGTCCTCATGCTCGTGCTCTCCTATGCCTATGCCCAAACCCGTGAGCTGCCCGCCGTGCTCTCGGTCTTCAGCGGTCTTCAAGCCGTGATCGTAGCCGTTGTGGCCAATGCGACCCTGTCGTTCGGGAAGACCTCCCTCAAGCGATGGGAGAGTGCGCTCATTGCCCTGTTCGCGGCCGCGCTGTTCTGGCTCAAGTCCAATCCGGCACTGATCATCGTCTTTGCGGCCATCCTGGGAATCGTGCTCAATTGGAAGCAATCGACAGCTCAAAACGCTTCCCCATCAAAGCCCATTAGAGACACGACCAACCCCCTGGTGTTCTTTCTCGCTGTTTCCGCCGCGGGCTTCGGTCTTCTTTTTTTCCTGCGCAGAGATCTTTTTCACCTGGCCGTACTCATGTCCAAGATCGATCTGATTGCTTTCGGCGGTGGTTTTGGCTCCGTGCCGCTCATGTTCCATGAGATCGTCGAAGCTCGGTCCTGGATGGACGGTCCCACCTTTCTGAATGGGATCGTCCTGGGCCAGTTCACTCCGGGACCCATCGTGATCACGGCAACGTTCGTCGGATATTTGATCCACGGCCTGTCCGGGGCGTTGATTGCGACAGTGGCCGTTTTCCTCCCGTCGTTTCTCATCCTGATCGGCGTCGCGCCCTGGTTTGACCGCATCCGGTCGTCGCCCCTGTTTTCAAGGGCGATGGGAGGCATCTTGTGCTCCTTCGTCGGGCTGCTCTTCACCGTTACCATCCGGTTTGCCTTAAACGTTCATTGGGACTGGCAGCACGCGCTGTTTGCCCTTGCTGCCTTCGCTGCCCTGGTCTTCAAAGTGGACATCCTGTGGGTGGTGCTGGCGGGAACCGCGATCTCGGCAATTGCCTTTTAGGTTTCTGTTTTGAAGGAAGCGAATCATGTGGATTGTTCGACTCGCCCTGCGCCGCCCCTACACCTTCGTGGTGGCGGCCTTGGTCCTCCTGCTGCTGACTCCTTTCGTGCTCATTCGCACACCGATGGACATCTTCCCGGATATCAACATTCCAGTGGTGAGCGTGGTCTGGGTGTATAACGGCCTGAGCGCCCGGGAGGTCGAAGAGCGCATCGTCTACAACCATGAGCGCATGATCAGCACCCTGGTGAACGACATCGAGCACACCGAGTCCACCTCCTACAGCGGGGCCGGAGTCATCAAGGTGTACCTCCAGCCGGGAGCCTCGGTTTCGGATGCCGTGGGGCAGATTGCGGCCAGTGGGCAGACGGCCCTGCGCTTCCTGCCGCCCGGCATCACCCCGCCGTTTGTGATCCGCTACAACGCGTCGACGGTCCCGATCCTTCAGTACAGCCTGGCCAGCCAAAAGTTCTCGGAGCAGGAGCTCCAGGACATGGCCATGAACCGTATCAAGATGAGCCTTGCGACGGTGAAGGGTGCATCGGTCCCCTATCCCTACGGCGGAAAAGCGCGGGTCGTTGCGGTGGATCTCGATCTGCCGGCGCTCCAGGCGAAGAACCTGGCGCCGCAGGATGTCGTCAATGCTTTCAACGTCCAGAATTTCGTGCTTCCCAGTGGAACAGCGAAGATCGGCGAAACGGAGTACAATGTCTCCCTGGACAGCAATCCAGCCGTGCTTGCCGCGCTGAACGATCTCCCCGTGAAAACGGTCAACGGCGCCGTCATCCGCGTCGGCGATGTGGCTCAGGTCCATGACGGCTATCAGCCGCAGCAGAATGTCGTTCGGCTGAACGGCGCGCGCGGGGTCCTGTTGACCGTCCTCAAGAGCGGGGCTGCTTCGACCCTGAAGGTGGTCGAGGGGGTCAAGAAGGCCATGCCGCTCATTTTGAGCGGGCTGCCGCCCGAGCTGGAGCTCAAGGAATTCGCGGACCAGTCGCTCTTCGTGCGCGCGGCCGTGGGCAGCGTGGTCAAGGAGGGGGTGATCGCCGCGGCGCTGACGGCGGTGATGATCCTTCTTTTTCTGGGATCATGGCGGAGTACCTTCATCATCGCCCTCTCGATTCCCCTCTCCGTGCTCTCGTCCCTTACGCTGCTCAGCGCGCTCGGAGAGACCATCAACCTGATGACCCTCGGTGGCCTCGCGTTGGCCGTGGGAATCCTCGTGGACGATGCGACGGTCGAGATCGAAAACGTCCACCGTCAGATGGCGCTGGGGAAGCCCAACGTGCAGGCAATCCTCGACGGAGCTCAGGAGATTGCTCTGTCGGCCTTTGTCTCGACGCTTTGCATCTGCATCGTTTTCGTGCCGATGTTCTTCCTCACGGGAGTTGCGCGCTACCTCTTCGTCCCGCTGGCAGAAGCGGTGGTGTTCGCGATGCTCGCAAGCTATGCGCTCTCGCGAACGCTCATCCCAACGCTCGTCATGTGGTTTTACCGCAACGTCGAGTACCGCGGCCACGCCCCCGAGATGGATACGGTTTCCTGGTGGCTGCGCCCGTTTGTTGTCGTTCAGATTTGTTTTGAGCGCGGCTTCATACGATTCCGGGAGGGCTACCGAAAGCTACTCGCTGCAGCGCTGGCTCACCGCATCCTGTTCACTCTCCTGTTCCTCGCCTTCTGCGGGGGCTCCTGGCTATTGATTCCGCAGCTTGGACAGGACTTTTTCCCTTCGGTCGACGCAGGACATTTCCGGCTTCACGTCCGCGCCCACAGCGGAACGCGGATTGAGGAGGCCGTCCGGCTCGTGGACCGGGTCGAGGCCTTGATCCGGGAGGTGGTTCCCGCCCGTGAGCTGGCAGGGATTCTGGACAACATCGGCATGCCCTTCGGAGGGGTTCCGCTCACCTACATTGACAACGGTCTTTCGGGAACCGGCGATGCGGACATCCTGGTTTCCCTGAATCAGGGGCATGGCCCCACCAACGATTATGTGCGCCGCTTGAGATCCCGGCTCAACCGCGATTTTCCAGACGCGACCTTTTACTTCCTTCCAGCCGACATCGTGAACCAGACGATCAATTTCGGTCTGCCCGCTCCATTCGACATCCAGATCGTTGGCCGGGACCGCGAGCAGACCCGGGCAATCGCGGCAAAGCTCGTAGAAAAGATCCGGCGCGTTCCGGGCGCCGTGGACGTGCGCGTGCAGCAGCCTTCGAACCAGCCGGAGCTTCGCTTTGCCGTGGACCGGACCAAGGCTTCTCAGATCGGCCTTTCGGAGCGTGACGTGGCCAATTCCGTGCTCCTGAGCTTGTCGGGCAGCAGCCAGGTCCAGCCCAATTATTGGCTCAATCCCAAAAACGGCATCCAGTACCCGGTGAGCGTACGAGTACCCGAGCATCCAATTGATTCTCTGGCCGCCCTCAACGCGATCCCGGTGAGCGCCAACCGGCCCGGCAAGAACGACGCTCAGATCCTTGCCAACCTCGCCTTCGTTGAGCGTGCGAACGGTTCTCCCATCTTTTCACACTATGACGTAATGCCGGTGATCGATGTCTTTGGGGGCGTGAGCGGCCGAGACTTGGGAGGCGTGCTTCGGGACATCACCCCGCTCCTCGAAGAGGCCAAGAAGGAGCTTTCAAAGGGCAGCTTCATCACCCTCCGCGGCCAGGCACGCACGATGCGCGAGAGCTACACCGGGATCGGCCTCGGCCTTGGCCTTGCGGTTGCCCTTGTTTACCTGCTCCTGGTCGTGAATTTCCAAAGCTGGCTCGACCCATTCATCATCATCACGGCTCTGCCCGGCGCCCTGGCCGGTGTGGTCTGGGGCCTCTATCTCACGCTCACCCCTCTCAGCGTTCCCGCACTCATGGGCGCGATCATGAGCGTCGGAGTCGCGACGGCCAATTCCGTCCTGGTCGTGACTTTTGCCCGGAGCCATCTCAGAGACGGAATGGACCCGTTGACTTCGGCTTGGGAGGCCGGTGTCGGCCGGTTGCGCCCCGTGCTCATGACGGCCCTGGCTATGATCATGGGGATGCTCCCCATGTCTCTCGCTCTCGGGGAAGGGGGCGAGCAGAATGCTCCCCTGGGTCGCGCCGTGATTGGGGGACTGGTTATCGCCACGATCGCAACTCTCTTTTTCGTGCCGGTGGTCTTCAGCATGTTGCATAAGAGAACGGTGAGTGGGAGAGTGGGTGAGTGGGTGAGTGGGTGAGGGCGGATGGCTTATCAGAGTTTTCGGGAGCTGAGGGTTTGGCAGGAGGCCAAGAGGCTGGCCGTGGACATTTATGGACTGACGTCAGAGACAGGATTGTCGAGAGACTTTGGGCTGAGGGATCAGATGCGGCGAGCGGCAGTGTCCATTGCTAGCAACATTGCCGAGGGCTACGAGAGAAAGTCAGGCCTCGATTTTGTAAGGTTCCTCTACATCTCGAAGGGTTCTCTCAGTGAGCTCATCACCCAGCTTGAGATTGCAAAGGAAGTGGGGCTCATCTCAACGGAGCAGTTCCTCTCTCTTGACGACCAATGCAGCAAGGTGGGCGCCATGCTCACAAAACTCATCCAAGCAAGGAAATCCCAATGAGCAACAATCCCGACTCACCCATTCACCAAGTCATCCGTTCACCATTTTCTCGATTCACCCACTCACCCACTCACCGATTCACCGTCATTTGTCTTTTAATCGTGCTCGGCATTCTCGTGGGCCTCGTTCCACGCTGGCGTCAACAGACCGAGCTGCGAGCGGATACTCAGGAAATAGCCGCGCCGACTGTTTCCGTCGTCTCGCCAAAACCGGGGCATTCAGCCTCGAGCTTGCCCCTGCCTGCTGAAATCAAGCCATGGGCTGAAGCCCCCCTCTATGCTCGCGCCAACGGATACCTGAAGCGAAGGCTCGTGGACATTGGCAGCCACGTCGAAGCGGGGCAGCTCCTGGCGGAGATCGACACGCCGGAGCTCAACCAGGAGCTCGAGCGGGCCCGGGCTCAGCTCGCCCAGGCCGAAGCAGCCCTTGGCCTCGCCAGAATCACTTCGGAGCGTTGGGCCAACCTTTTGAAGACCGCGAGTGTGAGTGAGCAGGAAAACGCGGAAAAACAGGCGGACTTCAAACTGAAGACCGCGATTGCCGCGTCAGCCCGAGCTGAGGTGCGCCGTCTGGAGAAGCTTGTCGCGTTTGCTCGGTTAACAGCGCCGTTTGCCGGGATCGTCACGGTGCGCACCATCGATGCGGGCGATCTCATCACGTCGGGTGGTGCCAAGGAGCTCTTTCATCTGGCGCAAACCCAAAAGCTCCGGGTCTATGTGCAGGTTCCCCAGGCGATGGCACGCGGGATCACGACGGGTCAGTCGGCGGAGCTCAGCATTCCGGAGCTTCCGGGCAGGTCTTTCGCTGCCAAGGTGATTCGCACGGCCGGTGTGATTGCCGCTGATTCAAGGACGCTTCTTGTCGAGCTCGAGGTGGACAACCAGCGAGAGGAAATCCTTGCGGGCAGCTACGCCCAGGTGCGGTTCACCGAGACGAAGATGGAGGCCGCTCTGACGCTGCCGACCAATACGATCCTGTTTCGGGCCGAAGGGCCTCAGGTTGGAGTCGTCCAAGAAGATGGAAGGATCGAGCTGCGTGGCGTGAAGCTCGGACGCGACTTTGGGCAGACGATCGAAATTCTCGCTGGCGTCACCCCAAAGGAGCGGGTGATCGTCAAACCATCAGACTCGCTCGTGAACGGTACGACGGTTTCCATTGCCGAGTCCGCCAAACCCGAGAAGGCCCAATGACGATGTCTCGATACCCTGTTCAGCTATACTTCGAACGGGTCGATTCTGGACTTCTGTCATCCCGAACGAATGTGAGGGATCTCAAGATCTCTCGCTTCGCTCGAGATGACAGAGACCATTCCTTCGCCGTTCGAAGCACAATCCTCCAGTTGTTTGGGCTCCTGGTGTTGTTGGTTCTCGTCGGCATGACCGGATGTGCCGTCGGTCCGAACTACCAACGTCCTGAAGTCACGACCATCCCTGCAGCCTATGCAGGGATGGAGAGTGGATGGAAGATCGCTGCCCCTACAGCTCATCTTCCCAGGGGAAGCTGGTGGGAAGTCTTCGGAGATCTCGAGCTCAACCGACTGGAGACGGAGGTCACCGCAGCGAACCAGGACATCAAAGCGGCCGTTGCTCGCTTCGAGCAGGCCCGGGCGTCGGCGGACGTTGCCCGCTCGGGCCTCTTTCCTCGCCTTGGTGGGTCCTTCCTGCCGGTGAGGCAGCGTGACTCCGAAAACCGCCCGGTAGGCGGCAAACCGGGTGAGACCTATGACTCGTTCACGGTTCCGTTCGATTTGAGCTATGAAGTCGATCTTTGGGGGAGAGTGCGGCGCACGGTGGAAGCTGCGAAGGCTCAGGTCCAGGCGGGAGCTGCCGACGTCGAATCGGTGAGGCTAGCGATCCAGGCTGAAGTCGCCGCCGATTATTTCGCGGTGCGCGCCCTCGATTCGGACAGGGCGCTGGTCAAAGCCAGTATCGAGGTCTATCGCAAATCCCTCGAGCTGGTCCGCAATCGTCGAGCCGGCGGGATGGTCTCCGATTTGGATGTTGCCCAGGCGGAGACCGTCCTTCAAACGACGGAAGCCCAACTGCCGGACAATGAGCTCCAGCGCGCGAGGTTCCAAAACGCGCTGGCGGTCCTGACCGGAAACAACGCATCTCTATTCCGGTTGCCGGAACGTCCTCTGGACCAGGCACCCTTCGTCATCCCTCCCGACCTGCCATCGGAGCTTCTGGAGCGGAGGCCGGATATCGCCGCCGCCGAGCAGCGCATGGCAGCCGCCAACGCAAACATCGGGGTCGCCAAAGCCGCTTTCTTCCCGACAATCAAGTTCAATGGGTTGACCGGATTTCAAAGCGCGGACGTGGGCAAGCTGTTCAACGCGGCGAGCTATCTCTGGGCTGCGGGTCCGACGCTTACCCTGCCATTCTTCCAGGGTTCGCAGCTGAGTGCCAACCTGCGTCAGGCCAAGGCAGCCCATGGGGAAGCCGTAGCCAAGTACCGCGGGACCGTGCTGGCCGCATTCGCCGAGGTCGAAAACAATCTCGCCGCCGAGCACCTGCTTGCCCGTGAGGTCGAGCAGGTCATGGGAGCCATGGAGTCCGCTCGAAAGCAGCTGGAGATTGCCAACAACCGCTACCGCGAAGGTCTCGTGACGTATCTGGAGGTGGCGACCGCTCAGAACGCAGCCCTCACCACCGAGCGCGCTACCGCACGGTTGCGGGGCCAGCAAATGGTCGCGGTTGTGGCCTTGATCAAATCACTGGGAGGAGGCTGGCAAGCGGTAGAAGTCAATGGTGGAAATCCATGAGCCGGCCTGAGCGTCAGGTACGAATGTTCTGACCATTGGAATCTCAAGCATTCTTGAGCACAATCCCTTCGATGTACTTGGTCAGCTGCCATGTCTTGTTAAAGGCTTTGTCGATGCGGTCGTAGACATGGGTCCACTTGATGATCTCCAGGACTTCAGTCGGTCCGGGACTTGGATTGTCATAGAGCTCGCCGAGTCCCGTCAGCAACAGCATTTCGCATTCCTTCTTGGTCTGTTTGACCTGCGCGACCGCTTCCGAGACCTCCTTTCCACTGCCGAGTCCGCCCAGCACAGCCCCCATCCCGGTGACCATCGCCTTGATATCGGCAATCATTCTCTTGGCGGGGAACCGCATGGTGGAGAGCCCGTAGACCCCAAGTCGGTTTGAAACGGCCTGAATGTGATTCAAAATGGCTTCTTGGGATGAGTTGATCTCGTGGATATCCTCGCGGTCGATGGGCGTGATGAAGGTCGTCGAAAGCTCGCGGAGAATCGTCCGGTTGATGACATCCCCCTCGGCTTCCAGCCTGTTGATCACTTGGCATCGCTCCTCCAGCTCGCTGAATTCCTCGGCGATTTTATGGAGCACCGTGGCGGCATTGACGATGATGCGGTTCTGCTCGCGGAACAGCTCGAAGAACTTGGGTGACTTCGGGAAAAGGCTGAAGGACATGGTCCCTCCTCAACAGAGAAATGGGTGAGCTGGAGTCGATACCCCGGTCGACCTGCTGGCCCGCAACCTTCGGCTTGGGCCAATCCAGCGGGCCAGACGAGGGAAAAGAACTTATCAACTTATAAACAATACCACACCATTTGGGACATCCTCAACGGGTTCTGTGATTCAATGCCTCCAGTGCTTCCCATCGTTGGAAGGCTTCCTCGAGCTCCTGGGCGACGGAATCGAGTCTTTTCTTCGCTGCGGCGATTTCGGCACCGGATCTTTGATAAAAGGATGGATCAGCCATAGCTTCATACAGTGCCTCTTGCTCCGCCTCAAGGGTTTCGATCCGCTGCGGCAGGGTCTCCAGCTCTCGCTTTTCCTTATAGCTGAGAGTCAGCGGCCGCTCACGCTCGGACCGGACCCGCCCATTGCGCGGCGCGGCCTTTGCGTGAGGGCTCGGAGCACGCACCTTGCGCTGGCGCAGCCAATCATCGTACCCGCCAACATACTCTCCCACGTGGCCCTCTCCCTCGAGCACCAAGGTGCTCGTCACCACATTGTTCAGGAACGCGCGATCGTGGCTCACCAGGAGCACCGTTCCGGGGTAGTCAAGCAGGAGACCTTCCAGCAATTCCAGGGTTTCGGTATCCAAATCGTTGGTCGGCTCGTCGAGAATCAGCAGGTTGGCCGGTTTGGTGAAAAGCAATGCGAGGAGCAGCCGATTACGCTCGCCACCTGAAAGCGTGCGCACGGGGGAGCGAGCCCGCTCGGGGGAGAACAGGAAGTCCTGCAGGTAGCTCATGACATGCAGCGGCCGCTCGTTGAACAGGATCGTGTCGTTCCCCTGCCCGACATTCTCCACGACGGATTTCTCTTCATCGAGCTGCGCCCGGAGCTGATCGAAGTAGGCGGGCTTCAGATTCACGCCGTAGCGAAGGGTGCCTTCCCGAGGCTCCAGCTCCCCGAGCAGAAGGCGCAGCAGCGTGGTCTTGCCCGAGCCGTTGGGTCCCATGATTCCCACCTTGTCGCCCCGCATCAGGATGGTGGAAAAATCGCGGACAATCGGAGGCTCATCCCCGTAGCCAAAACTGACGCCGTCGGCTTCGATCACGAGCTTTCCGGATCGCGCCGCCTCTTGAGCCCTCAGCCGAACCGTTCCCACCCGCTCTCGGCGTCTGCGGCGCTCCTCCCGAAGCGCTTCGAGGGCGCGCACCCGCCCCTCGTTCCGCGTCCGGCGGGCCTTGATGCCCTGGCGGATCCAGGCTTCTTCCCGAGCCAGCTTCTTGTCGAACTCGACCCAGTGCTCGGCCTCCACCTCAAGGGCTGCCTCCCGGCGTTTTAGGAATGTTGTGTAATCGCACGCCCAGTCGACCAAGCTCCCTCGGTCGACCTCCACGATGCGGGTGGCCAGTTTCTGAAGAAACATTCGGTCATGGGTCACGAAAACAAGCGTCCCGCTCATCCGCAGGAGGAGCTCTTCCATCCATCCAATGGCTTCGATGTCCAGGTGGTTTGTCGGCTCGTCCAGCAGCAGGAGGTCCGGGTCACGGGCCAAGCCCCGGGCCAGCAGCGCGCGGCGTTTGAGTCCAGCCGAGAGCGATTCGAACCGTGCTTCCGGGCTCAGGCTCATGCGGGAGAGGGTGTTCTCGACCTGCAGAGTCTTACGCCATGCCGCCTCCTGGGGAAGGCCCGAGTCCTCAAGGCCTGCCGAAACGATGTCGAAGACGGTGCCCTGGAGCTCGTGCGGTACCTCCTGCGGCAGAAGTGCTGTCCGCACCCCCTGCTGGCGGACAACCTCGCCCGCATCCGGAGTGAGATCCCCGTGGATGATCCGCATCAGGGTCGATTTTCCAGCGCCGTTTCTGCCGACGAGGCACACCCGCTCCCCCCGCTCGATCTGAAGATTGACGCGGTCGAGGAGCACTGGACCGCCGAAGGCCACGCTCACATCCCGCAAACCGATGAGTGCCATCGCGAGCCCTATCCTTCTTGAATCGCTGGATGCGGAAAGAGGACAAACAGGAGCCCCCTCCCTTGATGAGAGGGGGCAAAGGCGAGCCGAAGTGACCAAGGGAAGAGACAGGGAATTGGGTCAGAGGAATCCCTGCCCGGGCGATCATTGAGATCCCCGCATCAGCACTCCTGCCACTCTGGCTTTCGTTTTTCCTGGAAGGCCTTTACGCCCTCCTTCGCATCGCTGGTCGTGCATAACCGAGAAAACACTTCGTTCATATGATCGAAGCTTTGATAGTAGTCCATGTCGGCCGCTTCATAAAACCCCCGCTTCGCGATCTGGACCGCGACGGGGCTCTTCTGGGCCAGGAGTGCCGCCCACTTTCGAGTTTCCGCTTCAAGATCGGCGCTCGGAACGACCCGATTCACCAATCCTTTGCTCAGGGCATCCTGTGCCCCGATCAGCTCACCGTAGAGGAGCATCTCGAGAGCGAATTTTCTCCCGACCGACCGGGCGACCGGAATCACCGGCCCCACGCAGTTGAGACCCACATTGATGGCCGTCAGCCCCAGCCGTGCATTGTCCGCGACGACAGCGAGATCGGCGGCAGCCACCAGCCCGGCCCCGTTCGCGGCAGCCACCCCCTGCACCTGCGCAATCACCGGCTTCGACATTCGGCTGATCGTGACGAGCGGGTTTTCCATGCGCTGGATCCAGGCCCGGTATTCCATGGCAGTCTTTCCCTCCAGCTCTCCCACATCGATGCCTGCGCAGAAGTTCTTCCCGGCCCCCTTCAATATCACGACGCGCACCTTCCTGTCAGCGTCAAGCTCCTTGAGGGCCTGATCCAGTTCGGTCGCCAGAGGGGTCGTGAAGGTATTCAGCTGCTGGGGGCGATTGAGGGTAATGGACGCGACGAAGTCGTCGCCGATTTCAACAATGAGGTGCTCGTATTGCATGGCGTTCTCCTGTTTGGGGGGTCAGTTGTTGCTTCGGCGGTCTTCCTTACGATTCAAGGGATTTGGTCACGAAGCCAGTTTTCCCAGGTAATCCTGGAGAGAATTGATGGTTTGGTTGAGCTTGACTGCTGACTTGTCCACACCATAGATGACCGTGGCGCCCAGGATCCCGGCGAAGATCATTTCGGTGACCGCCTGTGTATCCGTGTCACTCCTCAGCTCACCCGATTCCTTTCCCTGCTCGAGAAGCTTGTTGATCATGGACTTGAGCCCCTCGAACCCTTTGTTCACCTCTCGGGCAAGCTCCGGCATCTGGTCGTCGAGCTCGACGGATAGCGTCACGAACACACAACCGCCTGGAAAGCAGTTGACATCCTGGAGGTAGATTTCCTTGAAGTTGGTGAGGAGGCGCTTGACCTTTTCGACGGGCTTGTCGATCTGGTCCAGGCCGGCGAGGGTGTTGTCCCGCCAGATTCTGCGCGCCTCGGTCAAGACGGCGAAAAAAAGCTCTTCCTTGCTCTTAAAATGATTGTAGAAGCCACCTTTTGAGGTGCCAGCGGCGTCGAGGATGTCCTGGATGGAGGTGCTCAGGAATCCCTTGAGGGAGAAGAGTCTCAAGGCTTCCAGAATGATTCGGTCTTTCAATTCCATGGACTTGCTCTCCGAGGCCCAACAGACCGACCAGTCGGTCTGTTGGGCCTGTTTAGCAGACCGATTTGATTGTGTCAAAAACTATTTCGTGTCAGCCTGCGGAAAGCCATTACCCATCTGAGGCGAGCGGGCGAGGGGAGGGCAGCCTAGGGCAGGAAGTCTTCAGGCGAGAAGGATTTTGCCGCTGCCGGTTTCCGTGGCTTGGCCAATGAGCGCCGCGTCGAGAATGGAGTGGGATTTGAGGGCATCGACCAAGCTGGGAGCGTCTTCCTGCGGAAGGGCGATGAGAAGGCCGCCCGACGTTTGGGCGTCGGCAAGGACATCGAGCAGCATAGGGTCGATCGCTCGCAAAGCCTCAATCTGGTGGGCGCAATAGTTGCGGTTTTCAAAGCTTCCGGCTGGAACTAGACCCATTTGGACCAGATCCAGCACTTCAGGGAGCAGCGGTACCCGCTCGGTATAAACGGTGATCGAAACTCGGCTGCCGGTTGCCATCTCCAGGAGATGGCCGAAGAGCCCAAACCCGGTGATATCGGTACAGGCGTGTACCTTGAATTCGGCCATGGTCTCGGCTGCCTTGCGGTTCAACGTGGCCATGCTCTCAATCGCGCGACGCTCCGCCTCCTTCGATACCAGTCCCGCCTTGATGGCCGTGGCGAGGATTCCCGTCCCCAACGGCTTGGTGAGGACCAGCCCATCCCCCACCTGAACCCCCGCATTGGTGAGCACCTCGTTTGGATGGACCAGACCGGTCACCGAAAGCCCGTATTTGATTTCGGGGTCTTCGACACTATGGCCACCCACCAAAACCGCGCCAGCAGCATGGATGGTTTCGATCCCCCCCCGCAAGATCTCCCCCAGGACCGCCTTGTCCATGCTCTTCACCGGGAAGCACACCACGTTCATGGCGGTCAGAGGATGCCCGCCCATGGCGTAGACGTCGCTTAGCGCGTTCGCCGCAGCGATCCGACCGAAATCGTACGGATCGTTCACCACCGGGGTGATGAAGTCGATCGTCTGCACCAACGCCTGCTCGTCGCTCAGGCGATAGACTCCGGCGTCGTCGGAGGTCTCCCGCCCGACCAGCAGGTTCGGGTCGGTCTCCAGAGGTAGCGTTTCCAAGATTTCCGCTAGGTCGCCCGGACCGATCTTGGCCGCTCAGCCTGCGGCCCGGACCGTCTTGGCGAGCTCCACGGGGGCTTTGCTCATCGTCTCATCCATCCGTTTCAGAGGTGTCCTCGGAACGGGCGGTATCAGGTAAAACTGATGACCTTGTCCGCCAGCTGCAGCGCGGTCACGATGTCCATCATGTTGGTCGTCTCCCCCACCCGCTTCCGATCAAGCAGCTGAAAATGGCCCAAACAGGTCCCGCACACCAGAACGGTGACGCCGTCCTTTTCGAGTTCCAGGAGACCGGGCAGACCATCCGATTCATCCACGCTCAGCTTGACCCCGCCATTGAGGAGGATCACCCGCCACAGCTCCGGTCCAAGCTCCTTCAACGTCCCGATGAAATTGAGCAAGAGCTTCCGGCCGAGTGTCTCGTCCCCGGTGCCCATCTGGTCGGTGCCGATGAGGACGGCGATCTTTCGTTGCGCTCGTCCTTCTTCAGGCGCCGTCACGGCATCGCAAATCGAGGCCCCGGCTTCTCGAGTACCGGTGACCTCAAATATGCCTGCTTGCTCACGCACGCTCACCTCGTATCCGGAGCGCTCAAGGAAGCGGCTCACGTTTTCCCGGGCAGCCCCATTGTCCACGATGACCCGGAGGCACGTCACATCTCCCCGATCCACCACTTGCTTCACCTTGAGCACGGGCTGGGGACAAGCCAGCCCGCTGCAATCCAATGTCGCTTCGCCCATCGCCTCTCCTTCAGACCGACTTCCCTGCCTCGGCTCTCTGCTAGACAGCGTTGCCCCACGCAGCTCCTCACGGAAACGCGAGCGTTGGCGAGCCGGGGACGCTCCCGCCCCCGAGCTGACCGCGTGCTTCAGCCAACGGATTCGGGGGTGTTTGACTTCTAGCCATGCGAGGGCTCGGATTCAAATTGTTATTCCCGATGGCAGCGCTAGCGAGCAATCGGAGATATCGATTGATCTGGTGATTTGTGAACGGAGGGCCACACTTGTGGATGAGCCGCTTCTTGCTTATTCCGCGCGATTGAGCCTAAACGGCGAACGGAGGAAGGGATTAACAGGCCCAAGAGAAAGCGAACCTCAGGGCTTCTTCCAGCTCACCGGCTCCAACGGCATCCAATAGCGATCCACCTTGCCGCTCGGACGCACAAGGGCATGGGGGGGCGCTTCCCGCTCGACGACGACGACATCGCCTTCACGCAGGGGAATGCAGCGCTCATCGTGTTTCTTGCCACCGGCGGACGATCCTCGAACCGCTTTTTTGAGAAGAGCGGCCTCGGTGCATGCGACCGTGCTCTGCTGTACCCGCCTCTCATCGCCTGCGAGGCAATCCAGCGCGAACCCCGTCCAGAAGCCCATCAACCCAAGCCCAATGCCGATGCTGACGATGAATCGTTTCATGAGACTTTCCTTTCTCGGAACACCCGCATCCTAAAAAATGGCTTCCCCATCGCTTTCCGGAAGCCTGAAGTTTGGAGTCCATCAGAACTGAGCGCACAGCGATTTTCCGCGCTATCGGCTTTCGAGTCGTTCAACTGAAAGGTTGGATCCTTCCACTCCTCCTTTTCTGTCTACAGTGAGGCAATCCGTTCCCGATCCTCACCTTGCGGCGATGAATGACCAATGTCCTTCCGCACGGGGGCTGCCGTTCACGCAATGGGAAAAAATCGGAATTGCCTATAGATCTTAAACGGTTGTATCCAAAAGAACCGATTGGACCTCCAAGGTGAGCGATGATAACCTGCAAAGGCTTTGAAACCGCTGTCTGAGCCGTTTGGTGTCCATCACGCATCCTGTGTCCGGGGGCAGTATGATCCTCAGAATCCATCGCGATGAAAACTTGAACAAGCAGCTTGCCATTCTGAAGGCTTCAGGAGGCCAGGCCGCACGCATTGCGGATCACGCGGAGTCCCTCATCGAGAGACTGGTCACCAAGGGTGACCGGAGTCTCGGGGAGGTTGGCAGGTTGACCCGCTACGGTGAAGCCCGCCTCAAAGGGTGCATCAAGTATGATCTGGTGGGGGGGTACCGACTGGTTGGGATGCGGCAGGATAATGATCTCTTTCTCGTCTTCGTCGGAAGCCATGACGATTGTCACCGGTGGATCCGGTCCAACCGAGGCATGCGAACGGTCGTTCTAAAGGACGGGAACGAGGTCCTCTCGGTCCGTGGGGACGCAAGCGATTCATCGATGGATGACTGGGACGACCTGGACGACGAGGATTACCTCGCGCCCATGCTGAATGAGCTGACAGACAGCGATTTGCGGAAGATCTTCAGTGGGTTGTGTGGGGAAAGCCTTTAGGGTCTCGGTGTCGGGAAGGAATCATCGGAAGACTTGTGGCGGCTCGGCGCTTGTCGTTTGCTTCCGAACGTGCCCCGTGGATACCGGCTGCGGATCGAATCGGGGGTAAAGGAGGGGGCAGGCGCGAGGCCTGTCCCCTCCTTCTGCCTGATCCGTCCAGGAGAGAGGACGGATTGAGCCGCGCTCTCGATCACACCCGCCCGATGCGGGCAGCAAAAGCACGGCAAACCGAAGTGTCTTTATTCATCTTCCTCGAGCTCAACCCCCAAACGCTCCCACTGGGCGTTGGCCTCAGCCTCGCCCTTCGCGATCTCCTCGTCGGTCCACGGATCGATCACCAGGGATTCGGCGACCAGCTGCCAGATGTATTTCACCTCGTAGTCGCAATCCGGGTAGAATTTAGGGAGCCGTCTCATAATCTGGTCGCGGCAGTTGGAGCAGCCCACGACCACGACATTGGCGCCGCTCTCCTTGATTTGCTTGTATTTGAGCCGTCCATGCCAGGCAGAATCCTTCTCGTAGGGGCCGGGCCAGTTTCCGCCCCCGGCTCCGCAGCAGAAGTTGTTCATGCGGGTCGGCTCGAATTCCACGAGCTGATCGACGCACTGCTGAATGATCCAGCGAGGCTCATCGAAGTAACCCTTGCCGAAGTTCCGCTCGAGCTCCCGACCATGCTTACAGGAGTCATGCCACACAAAGACCTTGCCGGCATTGATGCTCTTGTCCACCTTGATACGGCCGTTTTCCAGGATCTCCTTCAAATAGTCGTACAGGTAGATGTGGTTGATCCTGTTGTTGGGATCCTCGAGGACGCATTCTTTCATGCCTTTGCGGCACCCGTACGACCCGCCGCCGCAGTCCGGCATGATCATCCGGCCGATTTCGTGCTGAATCATGAAATCGATCTTCCGCTTCGCGAGAACCTTGGTCGCCTCGAAGTCTCCCGTAAACAGTCCCCAGTCCACGGCTTCCCAGTTCTCGGAGGGAATGGTCCAGTTTTCGCGGGCGGCGTAAAAGATCTTCCACCACCAGGCCATGTCGTCGTTATCCGAAAAGACTTCCTTGGAATTGGGAAGGAAGAAGATATCGGCATTGTCCTTGTCGATGGGAACGTAGAATCCGGGACATTCCTCGGCTAGCTCACGTCCCATGTCGGACATGAGGAAGAAATAATCATCTTGGGGAATGGCCATGTTGTTGCCCGTGTTGAGGACGTTCGCGACGCCCTTGTGCAAGATTCCGGGCACCTGGTCTCGCGGGCGGAGGGACTTCAAATAGGCCATGATGCCGACGATGTCGATTCCCATGGGGCACCCGTGGACGCAGCGACCGCAGCCCGTGCAGATCCAGGGAAACTTCGAGTCGATCACTTCCTGGGCCATGCCGAGGGCAAGCATGCGCAGGGTCTTGCGGGTGTCCCATCCCTCCATGTCGGGATTGCCTGTGATGGGGCATCCGTTCGTGCACGTCCCGCAGGTCAAGCATAGATTGAGGTTGAACTTGCTGAGGTACTCCTTGACGGGGTCCTTCAGGTTGGGATTGAGAATCGGCTCACCCATGACGCATTCCTTCCTTTCCGGTTGATAGGTGGGGCTCTCAGGGTGCTTCTGTGCATGGGGTCGCACGAAACAACGCCATCAGGCACGAGCCAACCCGCCCGGGCAAAGACCGACCCGTCACCAACAAACGACGAATCGGGGCACGGCCCGTATGAGCCCTGATTGAACGACGGCTTAGAGGCTGAAGAATCTCAGGACCCTGAGACTCATCAGCGAATTCAGGCGTGAACGGAAGATGCGGGAAGCAGTCGCGCGGTATGGCAGGAGCTATTGTCGATCATATGCTCAGACAATGTGCTTAGGGTTAAGCGGCGAAAAGCAGCGTGCTCCGGATTACACCTCGGCACCGACGGTGTGCGCTCGATCCCGATCAGATGGTAAGCGCACCTTGTGAGGGCTTGTCCTCAAAACCGCAAAGGCTGCCCTCGAAATGCTCATCGGGTCCATCTCCGAGGAACTCCCGCACGACACGGAGCGTATCAAGCAAGGCCTTCTCCTCGCGAAGCTCGAGAACCCACCAATCGCACGGGAGACAGGTGAGCAAATGGAGCCGATCCACCAAATCATCCAGAGAAGAGGGGGCCGTGTGCCGGTCGTTCCTTTCTTCGTGATAAATGTGTGCGTTAAAGACCCGCCCGTGATGGGGCGTCACCAGATCCTCAAGATCGAAGCGCTGGCTCTGAACGGAGGGGCTCATCCGGGCATGGCCAATATCCAGGGTGACGGCAGCTCTGGATTTGCGGACAAGCTTCTCAAAAAGCTCGGGGCGACTTGACCAACCGGACGCCAGGTTTTCCAGGCACACGCACACCCCCAAGGCTTCTCCGTAGCGCACGAGCTCCCCGAGCCGCTTGACGCTCCGCTCCCAGGAAAGATCCTCGTAGCTCTGTCGTCCCAGCCCCAAATGAATCGTCATGAAGCGACCATCCAGGCTGGAGACCGTTTCACACGCCCTTCTGAAGATGTCGACGGCCGTATGGCCCCTCGCTGCGTCCTCATCGCCCAGGTCCACCCCCGTGAACGCACAATGATACCGCACTTCCAGGGGAGCGAGCGCTTCGATCCGCCGGCGCAGGTCAAGCCGCTCCACTTCATTGTTCGGCAGGTCCTGGACTTTGAGCGTCCAGTCCACCCCTTGGAAGCCGTTCGTCAAGGCTGTCTGCTTCAACGTATCGACATCAGATATGAAATTGCACAACGCCAGCTTGGGCGACGGCATAGCTGCCTCGGCTTCGTTATCAACCTACCACATGCCTGTTGTTCATGCTTCGAGCACACCCAATCGCATTCTCTGTCTAGTTTCTTGTGTCGAACTATTCAAATAGGTAATCTCAATTCGACCTCTTTGCATCCATAGGAAAGAAGGCTGCGAAGAAGGTCCCCAGGGAATTCGGGCGTTGAGAGATCCACGGAAGAGCATTTTCGGGTAGGCTCGCTGTTTGTTTTGGTCTAAACAGGGAGCGAGTGGCGATGCATGATTCGCGTGTGCGCCGAGACAGCGTGCCGCCGCATCTGGAATTCGTTGGTGACCGATGGCCGCGGCACGTGACGGCAACAAGCTGATGTGGATCTCCGAACGGGTTAACGGGCTGCGGGAGGGCTGAGCGAGATGCTCCGCAATGGGGAAAGGGTATCGACTTTGTCCGAGGGAGGCCGGGACCCGCATCAGTACGGTCCGGAAACGCCTGAAAGGTCCCGCCTGTGGCTGAAGTATGGCCTGGCGGTGCTCATGTCGATTCTTGCGCTCGCCACGCGGTTGAGCCTGGCGTATTGGATCGGCAGCGACCGTCCCTTGTTGATCCTGTTTCACTTTTTCATCATTGTCACTGCCTACGTGGGAGGGCTGGGCCCCGGTCTTGTGTCGACCGTGTTGATCGGGCTTAGCGTTCGCTACTTCGTTCTGCCTCCAGTCCATACTTTCTCGATCGAACGTCCGGCTGACCTCGTGCAATGGCTGCTCCTCATCGCGGGAGGGACGCTCATCAGCGTGCTGAGCGGGATGCTCCATCGTTCCAGACGGGCTGCTAAGGGCAGCGAACGGCTTCAGATGACCGACCGAAAGCGGGCGAACGAGGCTTTGCGTCGCTATGAGCTGCTCGCCGGCCATGGCCGAGACATCATCCTCTTTCTGCGCAGAGACGACGGCTGCATTCTGGAAGCCAACTTGGCTGCCACAAAAGCCTATGGCTACACCCGCGACGAGCTCCTTTCCATGACCATCCGTCAATTGCGGGCGCCGCAGACCCTGGGACAGCTCGCGGATCAGATGGCGGAAGCCGACGCACACGGAGTCTTGCTGGAAACCGTGCACCGGCGAAAGGATGGTAGCACCTTCCCGGTGGAGATCAGCTCGCGAGGAGAGACCCTCAACGAAATACGCACGATTATCAGCGTGGTTCGAGACATTACCGAGCGCAAGAAGGTCGAAGAAGAGCTGAGGGAGAAGGAATACAAGTACAGAGCCCTTTTCGAAGCGGCCAATGACGGGATCTTTCTTCAGGATCCGACGGGTTTTGTGGACTGCAACGAGAGAGGTGCCAGCATGTACGGGTTAACGCGGGAGGAGGTCATCGGGCGCTCCCCTGCGGACCTCTGCCCTGAGCGACAGCCCGACGGCCGGCTTTCGTTGGAAGTGGCCTCCGAGAAGATCCGTGCGGCCATGGACGGGGAGCCTCAGAGCTTTGAGTGGCAGTCCTTGCGCGCCGACGGAGTGCCTTTTGACGTCGAGATCAATCTGAGCAGGGTTGAGCTGCGCGGCTCGGCTTTCCTCCAGGCCATCGTTCGGGACATTGCCGACCGGAAGCGGGCGGAGGAAGCCCTGCGTGCGAGCGAGGGGCGGTTTCGGCTGGCATGGGAAACCAGTCCCGACGCCTTGAGCATCAGCAGTCTCAAGGACGGAACCTACCTTGACGTGAACGACGGGTATACCTTCCTCACCGGATACAGCAGGGAAGAAGTGGTCGGGAAATCCGCGCTGGAGATCCCCTTCTGGGCGGACGTTCGAGATCGAGCTCCCTTTGCGGCGGCTCTCGCACGGCAGGGGCATCTGCGCAATCACGAGACCAAGCTGCGCAGGCGAGACGGCGAGACGCGGACCATATTGATCTCGGCGGGGCTCATGCGTCTCAATGGGGATCGTCATTTGCTGGCCGTGACGAAGGATATCGAAGATATCAAACAGGCGGAAGAGGCGTTGCGCGCCTCTGAAGAAAAGTACCGCTATGTGGTGGAAAATGCCAACGACGCCATCTTCATTGCTCAAGACGGGTTCGTCAAATTTCCCAATTCCAGGCTGGAGGCCATATCAGGATACAGTCTGGAGGAGCTCACCCAGAGACCGTTTTTGGATTTCGTTCATCCGGAAGACCGGGCGACCGTCGCCAGCATGCACCGAAAACGCATGGAGGGAGAGCAGGTTCCCACCATGTATTCCTTTCGAGGGATCACCAAATCCGGTGAAACGATCTGGCTGGAAATTAGCAGTGTGTTCCGCATGTGGGAAGGAAGAGCCGCGTCGCTCAACTTCATGCGCGACATCACCCAGGAGAAGCGACTCGAATCCCAGCTGATTCACGCTCACAAGATGGAGGCGGTCGGGACCCTGGCCGGAGGGATCGCTCATGATTTCAATAACCTCCTTCAGGCTGTGAGCGGGTACGCCGAGCTCCTGCTCCAGCAGACCTCGGAAGGGGACAAAGGGTTTCGGGCACTTCGGGAGATCAAGCGAGCCGCAAGCCGAGGGGGCGAGCTCACGCGTCAGCTTCTTACCTTCAGCCGCAAGGTGGAGCCGCAGCTCCGGCCCGTCGATCTCAACATCATCGTTAGTGATGTGAGGACGCTCCTGGAACGGACAATCCCCAAGATGATCCAGATTGAGCTTCATCTGGCGTCCGACCTGAACCTTGTTAACGCAGACAGCTCCCAGATTGAGCAAGTCCTGATGAATCTCGTCGTCAATGGTCGGGACGCGATGCCGGATGGAGGCACACTGTCAATCCATACCAGCAATATCACCCTTGATGAACCGTATTGCCGAAGTCACCCGGATAGATCGGAAGAGCACACGTCTGAACTCCAGTCACGAGTGGATATC
>CALBZH010000363.1 GCA_937889795.1 uncultured Syntrophobacteraceae bacterium
GCTGGGCCATCTTCAAGGGTGGGGCGATCCGGCAGAACATCGAGGCTCAGTCGGCCCTCCAGGAGCAGGCCCTGATCCAGGTCGAGGCCGTCATCCTCGGTGCGTTGGAGGAGGTGGAGAACGCTCTCGTGGCTTACGCCGAGGTCCAGCAGCGGCGGCAGGCGCTGAGCGAGGCGACTTGGGCGGCTCAGCAGGCGGCGGATCTGGCCCGGCAAAAGTATGAGGCGGGGCTCACGGATTTCACGAATGTCCTGGATGCGCAGCGGTCCCTGTTGTCATTTCAGGAGCAATTGGCCATCAGCAACGGAAATGTTACCGCCAACCTGGTGCGCTTGTACAAGGCCCTCGGAGGTGGATGGGCAGGGGAGCAATAGATGAAAACAAGCGGGAATGAACCGTCTGACATTGCCAGGACTCTGGGTGTCGATGAAGCCTCGGGCAATGGATCACGGTCTAGGCGATGGCTCGTAGCAGCACTCTTGGTGGCGGTGACGGTCGCTGTGACATTCGTCTTCCTGAACGGCTCCAAGTCGTCTTCGGCCGTGCACTACAAGACTCAGAGTGTCGAGCGCGGGGATCTCACCGTCATCGTCACGGCGACGGGCACCCTGGAGGCGACCAACGAGGTGGATGTGAGCAGCGAGCTTTCCGGGATCATCAAGACCATGGAGGTGGACTACAACAGCAAGGTGAAAGTCGGGCAGATCCTGGCAAAATTGGACACCTCGAAGCTTGACGCCCAGGTGACGCAGTCCAAGGCGGCTCTGGAATCGGCCAAAGCGAAGGTGCTGCAGGCGCAGGCCACGGTCAAGGAGACCCGAAGCAAGCTTGCCCAACTGCACCGCGTGAAGGAGCTGAGCAACAACAAAGTACCGTCTCAAACGGAGATCGACGCGGCGGAGGCGGCTCTGGATCGGGCTCTGGCCGATGTCGCGAGCGCCAAAGCGGCGGTCGCCCAGACCCAGGCCACCCTCGATGCCAACCAGACGGATCTGTCCAAAGCGGCCATCCGATCGCCCATCAACGGCATCGTTCTCAAACGGAAGATGGAGTCCGGCCAGACCGTGGCCGCAACGCTGGATCCCCCTGTGCTATTCACCCTGGCTGAGGATCTGACCAAGATGAGGCTCATCGTGAACGTGGACGAGGCTGACGTGGGGCATATCCAGGAAGGCCAGAGCGCCAGCTTCAGCGTGGCGGCCTACCCGAGCCGGTTATTCGAGGCACGGATTGTCCAGGCGCGCTTCGGCTCGACGACGACTTCGGGGGTTGTGACCTATGAAACCGTGCTGCAGGTCGACAACTCGGATTTGTCCCTGCGACCGGGCATGACGGCCACGGCGGACATCGTCGTCAAGAGGATCGAGAAAGCGGTCCTGGTGCCGAGCGCGGCGCTTCGTTTCACGCCCCCCGTCCAGCAGGAGAAGAAGCCGTCGACCGGCCTTGTTGGCTCGCTCCTCCCGCGTCCGCCGAGCCAGGGGGCGCAGCCGCTCGAAGACGATGCGGCCAGGAAGCAGCAGCGCGTCTGGACGTTGCGGGAGGGGCAGCTCGCGGCGCTTCCCGTGACCACCGGGTCCGCAAGCGGAGGAATGACCGAAGTGGTGTCCGGAGAGGTTCAGCCCGGCATGGCGGTGGTGGTTGACACTGTGAGCTCGCAGGAGTGATCGGGATGCACCCTCCGCAAACGGCTGAACAGCCCCTCATCGAGCTGCGGGGCGTGACGAAGGTCTATGGGACCGGGCAGGCGTCCATGCACGCCCTGCGCGGGGTCGATCTTTGTATCTTCGAAGGAGAGTTTGTGGCCGTCATGGGACCGAGCGGCTCGGGCAAGTCCACGTCCATGAACATCCTCGGCTGCTTGGATACGGCTACGGCGGGCGTCTACCGGTTCATGGGCATCGAGGTGAACCGCCTGACCCGAGCCCAGCGCACCAAGCTGCGTCGGTTCTATCTCGGCTTTGTCTTTCAGGGCTTCAACCTGCTGAACCGGACATCAGCGCTGGAGAACGTGGAGCTTCCGCTGATTTATCGCGGCGCCCCCGCCCACGAGCGGCGAGCGCGCGCCCGTGAGGCTCTGGAGATCGTGGGCCTCAAAGGGTGGGAATCCCATACGCCGGGTGAGCTCTCGGGGGGACAGCAGCAGCGGGTCGCCATCGCCCGTGCCATCGTGACTCGGCCAACCGTCCTGTTTGCCGATGAGCCTACGGGCAACCTGGATACGGTCCGCAGCCATGAGATCATGGAGCTCCTTACTGGGTTGAATCGCGACCAGGGGGTCACCATCGTCATGGTCACCCACGAGGCGGAGATGGCCGCCCACTGCAAGCGAATCGTCCGCTTTCGGGATGGCCTGGTGGCCTCCGATGAGCCCAACGTAAAGGAGTCATAATGCTCTGGAACACCATGCTCCTGGCGCTGCGTGAGATTCGGCGCAACGTGATGCGCTCGGTTTTGACCATCCTGGGCATCGTGATCGGCGTTGCCGCCGTGATCATCATGGTGACCGTCGGCGAGGGAGCCACCGTGCAGGTGCGGCAGCAGATCGCCAGCATGGGCAGCAACCTCCTGATGGTGACGCCCGGCAAGCGGCTCGGGCCGGGTCAGTCCACCGGGAATGTGCCGTTCAAGGAAGCGGACGCCAGGGCGATTGCCCGGGACGTGGGCTCGGTGAAAGCCGTGGCTCCGGTTTCGTCCCAATCGGTCAAGGCGATTTACGGAAACGAGAACTGGTCGACCCAGGTTACCGCGAGCAATAACGCGTATCTCCAGGTGACCAACCGGACTCTCCGGTCGGGCCGGCCCTTCAGCGACAGCGAAGTGCGCAGCGGCGCCGCGGTTTGCATCGTTGGTGAGACGGTGCTGAAGAAGCTCTTCGGAGGCCAGGAAGCCATCGGGGAGAGGATTCGGCTGCATGGCAGTGCCAGCAGCACCACGAGCAGCAGCAGTGGCAGTACCACCAGCGGGAGCAGCAGTCGGTCCAGCAGCAAGAGCAACGGAAGCAGCGGGAGTGACAGCGCCAGCAGCACCAGCGGCAGTGGGGGGAGCAAGCTTTCCTGTGAGGTGATCGGTCTCCTGGAGGGCAAAGGGCAGAGCAGCATGGGGACCGACCAGGACGATTTGGTCGTGATCCCACTGTCCACCTTTCAGCGGCGCATCGCCGGGAGCCAGGATGTGGGCATGATCCAGATCTCCGTCGAGGAAGGGGCTGCAACGGAAAAGGCCCAGCAGGACATCCGTCGCTTGCTGCGGGATCGCCGCCATCTTTCGCCGAGTGACGATGACAACTTCAACGTCATGGACATGAAGGAGATCGTCAAGATGCTCACCGGCACCACGCAGATGATGACGGCTCTCTTAAGCGCCGTGGCGGCGGTCAGCCTTCTCGTCGGGGGGATTGGGATCATGAACATCATGCTGGTCTCGGTGACGGAGCGTACGCGTGAGATCGGGATCCGTCTCGCGATCGGGGCACTCGAAAGTGAAGTGCTCCTGCAGTTCCTGGTGGAGTCGGTTGTCCTTTCGTCTTTCGGCGGCTTGTGCGGCATCGCCCTCGCCCTCGGGGGCTCCGTCTGGCTGGCAGGATTACTGCGCGTTCCTTTCGTCTTCAACGGTGGCATCGTGCTCCTGGCCTTCCTGTTCTCGGCGGCGGTCGGCGTGATCTTCGGCTACTTCCCAGCCCTCAAGGCCGCCCGCCTCGACCCCATCGACGCGCTGCGGTACGAGTAGCCGGCGTCCTTCCAGTCCAGGTACGCCGCGACCGTAGTGAACAGGTCGATCCCGCGTCCGAGCTCGGGGCTGGGAGCCAGGTGCCACTCCCAAGTGAATTCGGATGGTGGCAGCTTCACACCGTAGAGTGGGTCCCATTCCTCGACCCGGGACGCTTCCCGCAGCTCGCGTCGCATCGCGATGTCGGTGATCAGGGTCGTTTGTCCGGGAAGCCTGCATAAATAGTCCAGGTGCGCTTCAACCAAATGGCTGAGGAACGCGTCGATTGTCGCTCCATCCCGCCGTCCGTCCAGGAGCTCGCTGGGAATGTGGGAAAGCTGGGAGAGGAGGTTCACGGACAGCGTGAGGTCGAGCTCGGGGTCATCGAGAAAGAGCTGCGGCTGCGACACCGGCA
>CALBZH010000364.1 GCA_937889795.1 uncultured Syntrophobacteraceae bacterium
CGAGATATCCACTCGTGACTGGAGTTCAGACGTGTGCTCTTCCGATCTGCGAAGAGGCCCTTCGAAACCGTGCCGAAGAACTGGCCATCCTCAATCATCTTGCCCGTGAGGTGAACGTAAGCCTGCTCGTGGACGAGGTTGTTCAGTGCGGGTTGCGCGGGGTCGTGCAAGCCTGCTCCCCCGACCTCGCCATCCTCTTTCTGCGACAAGGTGAGGAGCTGGTGCTCAAAGGGTTTGTTCCCGGGCGCCAGGAAATCGTCTGGGGCTCGCCGGAGCCTCACAGGGTGGGCAGGTGCCTGTGCGGATTGGCGGTCGAGGATGGCAAGGCCGTCTATGCCTTGGACATCCGGTCGGATTCTCGATGCACTATGGAAGAGTGCCGTGAGTCGGGGCTCCGTTCGTTTGCGGCCCTGCCGCTGCGAAGCGGGTCGGAAGTCATCGGCGTGCTTGGGATCGCTTCCCTCGCCCCTCGCGATTTTGAGAACCACGGAGCCTTTCTGGAAGCTCTGGCCAATGAGCTGTCCATCGGCCTGAAGAAGAGCCTGCTCTACGAGCAGGGGCGACAGCACGCCAAGGAGCTCAAAGCAAGCCTGTCCCGCATTGAGGAAAGCGAGACCGAGCGGCTCGCGCTGGAACGGCATCTCCGATTGTCTCAAAAAATGGAGGCGATCGGGACCCTTGCCAGCGGGATCGCCCATGACTTCAACAACATCCTCGGGGCAGTGGTCGGCTACACGGAGCTCGCTCTGCTGCATGCGTCGAATGAGGCCAAGGTAAGGCAGTACCTCAATCTGGTGCTGACCGCGGGAGAACGGGCAAAGGACCTTGTGCAGCAAATCCTCTCGTTTGGACAGCAAGGCGAAGAGGAAAGAAAACCGATTCAAATCGAGCAGATCCTGAAAGAAGTTCTCAAATTCCTGCGGGCCTCTCTTCCGGCTACCATTGAAATCCGAAGGAGCATAGGCTCCGACATCGGAAACATCCTGGCCGATCCCGTACAGATTCACCAGGTGTTGATGAACCTCTGCACGAACGCGCATCATGCCATGATGGAGCGCGGGGGGGTGCTGGAGATTTCCCTGGCTCCCGAAAGCCTGGGAGAGGATTGCGCCGCCATTCACCCCGATCTGAAGTCGGGACCATACGTCAAGCTCTCGGTGAAGGACACCGGTCATGGCATGGATGGGGAGACGCTTGCGAGGATCTTCGACCCTTACTTCACCACAAAGGAGAAAGGGGTTGGGACGGGGCTGGGGTTGGCTGTGGTGCATGGCATCGTCCAAAAGCACGGTGGAGCCATTACGGTGCAGAGCGCGCTTGGTGAAGGCTCGACGTTCAATCTCTACTTCCCCGTGATTCAAAAGGAGGCCATTTCGGAAGCCCGTGCCCCGGCCGACTTGCCCACCGGAAAGGAGCGCATCCTGTTTGTCGACGATGACCAGGTCCTGGTGGAAATCGGACGACAAATGCTCGAATCCCTCGGATACTGCGTGGAGACTCGATCAAGCAGCGTCGATGCGCTGTCGCTCTTCAGGTCCAATCCTCACGCATTCGACCTCGTCGTCACCGACCTGACCATGCCGAACATGACTGGGGATAAGCTGGCCGTTGAGCTCATGCGCATCCGAAAGGACATCCCTGTCGTGCTTTGTACGGGCTACAGTGAAAATATGATGGAGCACCGGGTGAAGGCGATAGGCGTCAAGACGATCGTCTTGAAGCCGATTCTCATGGCGAGCCTGGCCACGGCCGTCCGGGCTGCGCTGGAGGACCGTGAGCACGAGTGAGCAGCTGCGCTCAGCTGTTGTGTGCAGAGGCCGCGAGCACAGCCACTCACTTCCAGGGGTCTTTGAACGCCGTGACGATGAAAAATCTTCTGGTCCATTTGACATACTGGGTTGGGCACGCAGCATGACCGGATCATCCCCCGACAGAAAGGGCCCAGTGGGCGCCGGAGCGCCGCTTCGGATCAACCCGGAGGCGCTTCGAGTACTCGCGGAGAACGATCAGCCGATCTCCTTTGAGGACTTGTTCGTGCTGGACGACATCCAGCGGCTTCAGGATCTCTTTGCGTCGGCTTTCGGTGTGGCGACACTCATCACTCGCCCCGACGGCACGCCGATCACTCGACCAAGCAATTTTTCCACCCTGTGTGGCGAGATCATCCGCAAGACGGAGAAAGGGGCGAGAAACTGCAACCTCTCCGATGCAATGGTTGGCCGCCACAACGCCTCAGGTCCCATCATTCAGCCCTGCCTCAGTGCGGGATTGTGCAACGCCGGCGCGGCCATCTCGGTCGCGGGACGGCACATCGCCAACTGGCTGATCGGCCAGGTTCGCAGCG
>CALBZH010000365.1 GCA_937889795.1 uncultured Syntrophobacteraceae bacterium
CCACCGAGATCTACACTCTTTCCCTACACGACGCTCTTCCGATCTGCAAGAAGATTTTCCTGCAGTCGGCCAGCTATTCCGGGGTGCTGCACTTTGAGCAGGACTTGAGCACGTTTATGCTCACCCATTACGACCCGGCTCTCTATGACATCAGCGGGGCTGTCCAGACTTCGGCATTCGACCCAACCGAAGTGCTGACCGGTTTGGACCCCAACAGGCTTCGCAGGCCGAATCCGATCTGGAATGCGGAGATGCTGGAAAGACAGCGGCATAAGATTGTCGGCTCTCTCACCAATGGTCCTGTTCACCTCAGCGCTGCGGGCAAACAAGTCCAATTGGTAGACGGCACCTTTAGGGATGGCTCGCTCCAGGCTGAGACCGAGCGGCTGGCCATTGGCGATCTGAACGGCGATATTTTTGCCGATGCGGCCATGATAACCAGGACAATCTCGCAGAGCGGGGATTCGTGCGAGCTGACCGTCTTTGCCGGGAAAGCGGTCGCCATCCACGAAGAGCCCGCGCTGGAGCCTGCCGCCTCGATTCTGATTCCGTCATGCGTGGCTGCGGATTTTCGAATCGTGGACAAGAAGATCAAAATAGTCGGGAAAGCTGGTGCTGAGGCTGCCTACAGCCTCATCGACTCAAAGCTCACACCCGCAAAGTGAGGCATCCATGAAGATTGTCGCCATGTTGCTCGCCGTTGTGACGATTTCTGCTGTCATGCCGGCTCTGGCTCAACAGGTTGAGCCCATCTATGGGATTTCGACCGATGCCAAGGCGAAGACACTGACGGTGGTTTTTGACAGCACCGGTTGCAGCGACAAAAGTTATTTCCGTTTTAGCTTCGAAAACGATGTGCTGACATTCAAGCGGGTGCAGCGCGATGCCTGCAAGGCGATGCCCATGCGTCATCCCATCACCTATTCGTTGGAAGAGCTGGGAATTGACCCGCAAAAGCCATTTCGCATCGGAAACCCGATCTCCTATTCCCAGTACCTGTTCTGACGGTTTAACGTCTGGTCCAAGCTGGCGAGAGAACGACGAGGAAGAAGACGCCCCATGAAATCCGTGTTTAAGGTCCAGGGTATCGTGATGGTAGTGTTGGCTTGTCTGAGCTCACCGGTGCCGGAGTGCTTTGGCAAAGACAAGGTCGCTGCCTCTGGGACAGCATCGGCGACGGGCGCCACGATGGAATGGGAAGGCAGTGAATCAGAACAAGCCGCTGCCTTTATCGGGGTCATAACGACTGAGAAGGAATGGAATTCCCTCTGGGAGCGGGCTTTTGGCAAGCAAGCCCCTCAGGTCGATTTCAGGACATCGGCTGTCGCCGCTGTGTTCCTGGGCCACTATCCCGGCTGGTGGTACACGATCAAGATCATGGAACCCTACGTGGAAGCCAATTCCGTCATCATCCCGTATGAAATTGTCTCCTTGGTTGTTGAGCCACAGGGAGCGTCACGGTTAGGGGAGCAGGGAAGCAAGGGTCAGTATCGGATGAGGACGGTGGCAAAGAAGGCCGGGTGTGACTTTGAGATGAAAGAGCTTGGAGCTCCGCAGGTCCCCCTTCGGGGGCCGGTTCCAACCTTATTCGACCAGTAAGCCTACAATCCGGTCGGGGACCGGACACGCCACCCGGAGGCCAAGAGACCAACTTCGCTTGGCGCGGGTGCTTTTGCCGACGCCTCAACCGGGAGCGCGTTGGGGATGCCTTCTCGAGAGGCGGCGCCGATATTTCGGAGATCATGCGGATTCGAAATGGCATGAAAATTGGTAGTTGAAGGCCGGTTGTGATTTTCAGGGAAGGAGCTCACTGATCTCCGGGTTTGCTGTTGATGACTCTTATTGCCGAGGATGGTGACCACGTCTGGATGCGAATCGTAAATCCCGAACTGACCCTTGATTGGCTGCTCTCATCCCATACCGGGCTAGGCGTGGAGGTTGCGCTGCTTGACAGCGGCGTGAATCCTGGTCACCCTGCGCTATTCGCAACAATCAGCCGCACGCTCGTGGCCGGCAGCTTTCGCAATGGGCACGTTCTCATTCACGACGTCCCATTGGAGCAAGCAAAGGATGAATGCGGCCATGGCACCGCTGCGGCTGGATTGATTACCGGCATTGCTCCGGCCGCCCGGATTGTCAGCATTCAGATCCTGAACGGGAACCGAACGTGCTCGAGACAGATTCTGAACGCCGCCCTGCACTGGGCAGTCGATCAGGGCATTCGGCTTATCTATGTGGGGGTGAGCACCCGGTCGGAGGCAAGTGCGGCCGAAATCAAACGGGTTTGCGAGCTGGCTTATCGGCGGAATTCCATCTTGGTGGCCCCCTTGGAGAACTCGGGGCAGATGAGTTATCCGGCTGCTTTTCCGTCTGTGATTGGCGTAGACTGCGGGACGTTCGAAAGCGTGTACGACATCCAGTATCGAAACGGCTCAGGGGTGGAATACGTCGCGCATGGGATGCGGATCCCTGCCCCCACATCCTCGGGAGACACGGTGAGGGTTTCCGGTACAAGCTTTGCCTCTGCGAACGTTACCGGCTTAATAGCCTTGCTTCTCGAAGCCTTCCCCGGTATTTCGGTTTTTGAGGTAAAAACCATCTTGAAAGCGATTTCCAAGAATGTCGATGGCGAGACCAAGCTCGTTGAAACGGGAACTTCAACCAATGGAGGAGCTACCCATGGCAAAATTCCGTGACCTGAAAGGCGGTTTCTTTTCTATCCCGGAGGACGTCCTCGAAATGTATCGGATATCCCCGGATGAACTGGTCGCCCGGCTGAAGACGGAGCAAGTCAGCGGGACGGAGATTGGAGAAGCCGATCCCTCTCCTCGGACCGGTACTGGATCCCCCCGCATTATCGTGAACCAGTTCTTCACGCCGGTGAAGGACCCCAACATCCAATTCGAAAGCCGTAATGATTTTGCCGCTCAATATACCTATCCCAATGCCTGGGGCGGCAAATAAGGAAAGGAGTCAGTCGAATGGCCATCTTTCGCGATCTCAAAGGCGGTTTCTTCTCGATCCCTGATTCGGAGCTGGAACAATATCGGATATCACCCGCCGACATTGCAAACTGCCGTCAGGCTTCCACTGCCCCCAGCGCTGGCGGTGAGCCGCAGACCATTGTCGTGAATCAGTTCTTTGCCCCCTTCGATCAGGCTTCCGACATGCAGGGTCAAAGTTGTAACGATTTTGCCGCCCAGTATACCTACCCCAATGCCTGGGGTGGGGTTAAGTGAGCCCTAACAGGGTGGGTATGCCTTGGCCAAGGTAATCGAGGACGTCCGTCAAACAGGTCTCGAGGGAGCTGCCCCAAGCCCGAAGCCCGTTATGGTCTACCTGGCAAACGGGAGCACCCCCGAGAGCCTGATCGCTCTCCATGCGATGCTGTCGTTTCACGGACAATGTGCGTTTGTCGTCTACGGAGGGGATTTTTCCGCCCTGCTGTCACGCTATCTTGCCAATCCGTTCGTAAAACCGCCATGGTCCACTCATCCCTTGGTATTCCACGATTTGGCTGAGGCTCGAGCTCGTTTCGAAACGACCCAGGTCGCCGGCTTCATTGTCCAGGCGTCCAACAGCTCCGACCTTCGGTGGAGGCATGACGTATGCGCTGCCCTCGACCTGCTGGAGGGTACGCAACTTGTTTTCCTGGACATGGCCGATGAAGCGGGAAAATGTGATGGTCTTTCCTCGGCGTCATGCAGGTATTTGAAGGGCGCGATCCACAGGGCGTTTCCTCTCGGGGGCATGGTGGAGCCAGCCCCCTATCTGCATTGGGGCTTGTCCGCGACAGGACCGGCTCCTGCCGAGCAGGCGCTTCCCAGGCCGATCGATGTCTGTTTCTTGGGATCTCAAACGACGCACGCGTCGAGAAAGGCGATTGTGCGACTGCTCGAAGACTGGTCCGGAAAGCATGCTACAAGGGTGAGAGTCGCTCTCTATGTTTCCGAGCCAGGCGATCTCGATCGCCCGGGTCAGGCAAAGTATGTCGAGATTCTCCGGCAATCGAAGATCTGCATCGACCTGTGGGGGCATGCCGCGCAAACCAGGCGGCTCTATGAAGGGTTGATGGCGGGCTGCCTGGTGCTTTCGCAATCGCCGAGATGGCTCCCCAACGCGTGGACTCCGATAGCGAATGAGCATTTCAGCACCTTTGGCTCAGGCATGGAGCTGGCTCGGCAGCTGGAATTCTTTCTGGAACATGAAGGCCCAAGGAGCCAGATTGCTTCCAACGGCAATTCATGGGTGAACAGGACGTTTGCCGCGCCCTCGATTGGTGCCTGGCTTTACAGGCAGGCGACCGGCTGCGCTCAATAGGGGTCGATTTCAGATCGGGACAAGGAGGATGTTGATAGACGGACCCAACCGTGTGAGTAACGTTGCGGGAATCCTCAAGCTTCTCGATGCGTGCCAGAACCGTTGCCTGTTTTGTGCTGAAACCTCCTCAGCAGACTCCCGGTTTTCTCCGGCCGATGCACGCGCCCTATTGGAGCGGATGAGATCGGACGGCGCCGACTCCCTTGTCCTTTCAGGCGGTGAGCCGACCGGTTATCGAGGGTTGGAGGACTTGATCGCTCATGCGAAAGCCATCGGCTATGAGCGTGTTGCGGTCTTTTCCAACGGACGTCGCATGCGGGATGGCAAGTACACGGATGCGCTGGCAAAAGCAGGACTGGATGCGGCCCTGGTGAGCGTTCACGGACCGGATGCCCGCACGCACGAGTCGGTTGTGGGCGTGGGAAATGCCTTTGAGGAATCGCTTCAGGGAGTAGACCATTTGTTGAGCCACGGGATTGATGTCTTGATCAACACGGTGGTGTCAACGGTCAATTACCAGAGGCTTGAAGACCATGTTGACTTCATCTCGAACCGGTTTTCCAGTCGCGTCCGCCTGCAGCTCAGCGACCTGTTCACAACCACCCGTGTCTTGAGAAACCCGGAGCTTCATGTTCCGTATCGGGAGCTGAAGCCCTGGCTGGAAAAGGCATTGATCAGGGCGACATGCCTCGGCCTGCCGTGTTGCACGTCGCTTTTCCCGTTGTGTGTCCTGGATCCTTTCTTCATGGACGCACTCGAACTGCGAGAAGAAGAACGGGAGACCCTGGTAGCAGGCGAAGGCGGCGGAGTGACCCGGAGAAAGCCGAAATTCGATCTCCATCGCTATTATCTCGATGTTTGCCGGAATTGCTCTCTGCGTCGGGCCTGCCCCGGCATACCGAGGAGCTACCGCTTAAGCGAAACGGACCGTGAGATTTTCAGGCCTTTTGCTCATCTGGATCCCGAAGGCTGCCTTGCGGCAAATCGGAAGAGAGATTGCAGGCCCAAGCCATTCGGGGAGTGAATGAAACGGGAATGATCGTCACGTTTGCCATCACGTATGAGTGCTCCAAGGGATGCAGCTATTGTTTTCAGCGCTCTGAGCGCGCCTTTCGACTTCCGCACATGCGGCTGGAGGACTTCACGCGGGCGCTTCAGTGGCTTCGTCGCTGCGGCCACCGTGAAATCAAGATCACCGGCGGTGAGCCGACCCAGCATCCTCAATTTGCCGGGTTTTGGGAAGTGGCCCGAGAGCTCGGATTTCACATCGTGCTCATGACCAACGGATCGTTTGATTTCGGTCTCCTTCCCGATATCGGTGTGCTGGCAGGAGCTTTTGTCCACCTGCGGCCGAACCCGCACGAAGACATGGCGCTTGCATCCGTTGATCTTCTTCAAAGCGCCGGGGTGCCGATCGTCCTTTCCTATACGATCACCAGACCGGGCACCTTGCCGGACATGGTGCGACTGGCGGCCTCCTTACGGAAAGCTGCGCTACGAAT
Source organism: uncultured Syntrophobacteraceae bacterium (assembly GCA_937889795.1). GTDB lineage: Bacteria > Desulfobacterota > Syntrophobacteria > Syntrophobacterales > Syntrophobacteraceae > CALBZH01. The sequence continues at coordinate 5,823 of CALBZH010000365.1, forward strand.
CGACCTCGCCCGGTGGGACTTGGTCCGGTCGAACGATTACGTTCCTTTTGGCGACTACCCGCTCTACAGGGCCGAGATTCTGGATGGAATCGCATTGGCTTCCTTTCTTGGCGTATCCCTCAACCTGGATTGTCCTCTGCGTCTTTGCATGTTTGAGGAGCAGGAGCGGGATGCTCTTCGCGCAAACGGACTTCGCGGCGTTTGCAGCCCTTTTCCTCTCGTGAATCCGGACCTCTCCGTAGGCTGCTGCCCTTATCCGGGGCTGCTGCAGTCTTCCCTGCTCGATCTCCGGCCTGATTCACTCGATAGCCGGCTTCAGAATCACCGGGCCCTCGAGCAGCTCCGGTGGACACAGCCGATGCACGACAACTGTGCGACCTGCGGATTTTGGCTTGAAAAGCAATGCCAGGGCGGATGTATCAGGGGCAAATCGGTTCTTCCCATGGACGCCCGATATGCGCTGCCGTTTACAACCGCTCCAGGGGGCAAATGATGAAAATCGCGATCGTCTCACTGCGTCCCTCGCTTCAGAAGGGGGAAGACCCGAAATCCAAGGTATGGACCGAGGATCTGGGGGTGAGCTGTCTCTCCGCGGTCTTGGAAGACCTTGACCACGAAGCAGTCATTTTTGACCAGGCAATCGGAAATGCAACGGACAGCGAAATAGTGGAAGCCGTCGTCGCGTTCCAACCGAACCTGATCGGATTCACGGAAAGCAACAACACCATCCTGCGAATGCTCAAGGTGGCGGGGAGATGCCGCAAAGCGCTGACAAACGCCGTGCTTCTGCTCGGAGACATCATCCCGAGCCACTACGCCGATGATTTTGTGGAAGCCCCGATGCCTTTTGACGCGGTCTGCATCGGAGAAGGCGAGGCAACCCTCCTGGAAGTCGTGGACAAGCTCGCAAAGGGCCAGCCACTGGACGGCGTTCCTGGCTTGCTGACCAAGAGATCGGGTCGAACAACCTACACGCCGAGAGACAAGATCGAAGATCTCAGCGGCCTTCCCAAGGCCAAACGCTATTTTCTGCCGACTCGCACAGCGGAGGAAAGAAGGGACGCCGATGCCATGATCCTGGGCAGCCGCGGCTGTATCGGGGCCTGTTCGTTTTGCGGAACACGCCCCTTTGAGGATTTGGGGAAAGGGCGCGTATGGCGCGGCAGAGACCCCGTGGAAATCGTGGATGAGATGGCATCGATTGTGACCGAGTACGGCATCCGGTCATTCACATTCGTTGACAGCAACTGGGTGGGCCCGCCGAGCCCGCAGAACAGGCAAAGAATCCTCGCGTTTTGTGATGAGATTCTCAAACGCAACCTCAAGGTCTCGTTCCTTTTATCCAGCCGCCCGGATTTTTTCAGAATTCCCCAAGACGCTGAGCTGCTCCTGGCACTGAAGGAAGCCGGCATACGGTCCCTGTTCATCGGCGTGGAGAACGGGTTTCGTCCAACGCTCAAGCTTTTCAACAAAGGCGGCGTTACCCCCGAGAGCATCGCGGAATGCATTGATTTTCTGCGCAGCCTGGGTGTGCTCCCACGCATCGGCTTCATCTGCTTCCATCCCTTTGCCACTCGAGAGGAGCTGCTCCATAACATCGATTACCTGCATCGGATTCGCTCCGATCACCTGGTGCGAAGCTTTGCCAACAAGCTGAACCTCTATGGCCATTACTCCATTTATGAAATCATCAAGAATGCCGGCCTGCTGCGAAGCGTGGAGCCCCGCTGGCTTCCCCAAAAATACGGGATGGCTTCACGAGAGGTGGGAGAGATAGCCGATCTCCTTGAACGCATCTATCCTTCCTTCGTTCAACTCGACGGCGAAATTGATCGGCTCGAGGTTCGTCTGTGGACTTCGGGGGCGGCGGGACGGCAGGAAGCGGATCAGCTGCAGGCGGAAATTGCAGCCATCTACCGAGAATTGTTCACGGACTTTGTCAATCTCCATGTGAGTCCGGATCGAGCCCGGGAAGCTGCTGGGAAGGCGAGGCTCGTCTGCGACCGGGTCAAGAGTGCCA
>CALBZH010000366.1 GCA_937889795.1 uncultured Syntrophobacteraceae bacterium
TTGCGGCGCTGGCGGCGGTGCCTGGGCTGCTCCCTACGTGGAGGAGCGGATTTTCTACGGCCGAGTTAAGGCGAAACAGATCAAAGATACGGGGGCGAAGCTGCTGATCGCTCCGTGTCACAATTGTCGCGACCAGATCATGAAGAGTCTTCGCAAAGAGTATGACTTCATGGATGTGGAAGTGAAATACATTTGGGAGCTGGTTGCGGATTCCCTGATCATCGAGCCCCGAGAAGGGGGAGATGCAGAAGAAGAATAGCGCCACATTCCGTTGAGACTGAGCCCCTGAATCGTACCGTCGAGGTGTGGTGAGGGGGCTTTTCTTTTCCAGGCTGGTATGCGCCGGTGCCAGACGTGGATGCCGGATCCTACTTCTGCGAACGAGCGCGCCTGTCGCGAGAAGCTACCTGGACCTGTTAGCCCTTGCACGAGTCCATCTGATTATGGCGAAGAAGCCCTTACAGAAGACGAAGAAGAACAAAGAGCTGAAGAGACCTGAGATCGTATTGAGCTCCGATGAGCTTAGAGAGCTCGGGATGATCATGGATCGTTTAGCCGTACAAAGCCCCGAGGGGGAAAGCCTCGACAACTGCCTCAGATCGCTGCGCAATACGCTTCAGGGCCGTGAAGCCTTGACACTGGCTTTGATCGAAGCCTTGGGAAAGCATCCTTCGGAGGTGAGCTTTCGAGCTTTCGGTCTATTGAGGGAAATGCCATCGGGAGGTGCTGGGGCGCGCGTGGTCAAACAGGCAGCCTATCGATTCGCCCAACAAGGGTTTGTTGCCGCACCCGAAAGGCCGGACAGAGAGGTCGCGCTCGTGGCTCGGGAGGCAAGAGAATCGATTGCCTACATGGTGATGGAGGACGAGTCTTGCTTTGTCGTGAGTGCCCTGGTTTGTTCGAGCGCCTCTTCCGAACCGATGGCCCTGATTGCCTACTTCACAGAGAGCTTCGATCAGCTGAGCTTCGAAGTTGCACCGTCCTCGAGCAAAGGGTTTAAAGAGCTCATGGAGCGGACAACTAGGTCCTCGCCGTCCCCTCCGTGCGAAATCCCGATCTGGCATGCTGCGCGACTGGTCTTTGAGATGCTGGGCTGGTCCACCGGAAATCGCCCGGCGTTGACCGGTACGGTCAAGCGTCTCCTGGAGCCCTTTCTTGAGGCGGGAAGGATGCCGTATGCGTATGAGGTGATGAAAGAGAGGGGCGACGTTGCGGCCAGCCCCCAGGACGCGGGCATTGGGCCGATTTTGGAGCTCCTCCCTGTGAGATGGCTTCTGTTTTCCGAGGAGGAGCTAAGGCCATGGAGGGAGGCTATCCTCACGGCAAGCAATTCCGTTTTGGTGGTTTCAGATGAAATGAAATACCAGCGGATTGAGGAGTTGATCAGAAAGGCTGCGGATGCTCAATGCGTTCATGGCAAGCGTTCGTTCATGCAACGTTTTCTGGAGGAAGGAGCGCTTTGGCTTTATCTTACGCGGCGCAGTGCTGAGGCGGCTTCGGTCTGGAGGACAGTGCAGCACTTGGCCCGAGGAGGTATCCCGAGCGAAAATCCCCTTGTTGTCCAGTTGATTGCCGCATCGTTGCGCCGATACTGGCCAGAAGATTTCAGCGAAGACGAGGGCCATACGCAGAGCCTAGGGGCCGAATCGGGGTTGTACAGGTCTACGGATTCTGGAATCATCATCCCAAGGTGAGGAGCCCATGCTGGAGACGGTTCAAGTCAATACCTCTGATCATGCCGTGATGGTCGACATCACGGATATTGTGGCTCGCAAGGTCCAGGACAGCATGGTTCGTAGCGGCCTCTGTGTCGTGTACATCCCCCATACGACCGCAGGGGTGATGGTGAATGAGGGGGCGGACCCTGATGTGATGAAGGATTTCCTGGACATGCTTGACCGGCTGGTCCCCTGGCGTGCTGGTTACAAGCATTCGGAAGGGAATTCAGCCGCACACATCAAGGCTGCCCTTCTGGGGGGATCGGTTCAGATCATCATTGAAGCGGGGAGACTCATGCTCGGCACGTGGGAGAGAATCTTTCTTTGCGAATTCGACGGGCCGCGCACGCGTAAGATCCGGATCAAGGTGATGAGCGATCCGCAAGGGCAATCCTGAACGCTGCATGTTGAGGGTTGAAAGCCCATTTCCGGCCGTGCTGAGGCCGCTCGGTGAGAAGCCCATTCCGATTGGAAGCCGTTTGGCAAAATAATGTCACCCCGAATGGACAAATATTGGCAATCCCTTCCATCTTCTGTCCCGCGGTGCCACTCCGTTCGGTCCTATGGTCTATTCGGATCTTCCGATACGCAGCAAAGCGATCTGTTCTGACAACAGGCCAAGGGCAAAGATCAAGAGTCCCCCGGTAATCGAGATGACGATAGGAAGGGTCCAGGGCCTTCCGATGGTAAGCTTGTAGATCGCATAGAAGAAACCGGGATAGAAAACGATGGCTGAAAGCGGCAGGAACAGCTTGAGCGGCGTGAACAGGGTCCCCAGTCGTGCCAGAATGAGGAGGAACTTGAAACCGTCATACAGGAGACGAATCTTGCTCTTCCCAACACGGGCTGACGCCTTGATGGGCACGTATTTGACGCTCTGTCCCGCATGAAAAAGGGCAATGGTCACGGTGGAAGGGTACGAAAAGCCTCTCGGGAACAGATAGGCCACACGCTTGGCCACGCCTGCGTCAATCGCTCGAAAGCCCGAGGTGAGGTCCTCGACCGTTCGACCGGCGATATAAGAAGCCAAAGAGTTGTAGATCCTGTTTGCCAGGTTTCGGTGCACTTGAGCTTCGGATTCCTTGGTGCGAGCTCCAACCACCATCTCGTACTCGGGAATATGGGCCAGCAGCCTCAGGATGTCTTTGGGATCGTGCTGGCCGTCACCATCCATGAGCACAATGACATCGCCGGTCGCTTGCCGGATGCCTCGTTTGACCGCAGCTCCGTTTCCAATGTTGTAGGGATGGCGAACGACCTTCGCGCCCGCCGCGGCAGCTTCTTCTGCCGTGCTGTCCTTGGATCCATCGTCCACCACAATGATCTCATGATCCAGGGAGCTTTCGTGTAGCACCTCCCGAACCTGCCCGATCACCTTTCCAATGATCCTCCCTTCATTATAGGCAGGAATGACGACGCTGACTTTTTGTGAGGCTTGCATCGTGCTGCTCCCTTTGCATCAACGGTTTCTGAAGACGACCCAAGGTTCTTATAGCACTCAGCGAGATCGGAAGAGCACACGTCTGAACTCCAGTCACGAGTGGATATCTC